>JBIJCS010000442.1:0-4316 GCA_044344575.1 Pirellula sp.
AATTCGTTCAGCGAAGCTGCTGACCGATGAGATCTTGGAACTTGGTTCTGGTACTGGATCAACAGCTAGGTGGCTGGCTCGGCAAACCGATTGCAGAGTTACCTGTGTAGATCTGTGTCAGCAACATAGTTTGTTCAATGCACAGCAAATTGCTGCAGAAGGGCTAGGAGATCGCGTCGCTGTTCACACGGGAATGTTTGAGCGTTTACCGAATTCGTGGTCGGGACGGTTTGATTGGGTATGGAGCCAAGAAGCGATTTGTCACGCTCGCATCAAACGAGATGTGTACAACGAAGCGAAGCGAGTATTGAAGCCTAGTGGAATATTCGTTTGTTCGGATATTTTGTACAGCGACCAATGCCCTGCGGATGCTTTAGCGGCATTTACAAATGTTAACGCAGTGATTCGCTTGGAGAGTCGCAAGACCGTTGAATGGGAATTATCCCACGCGGGCTTCATCGAGGTTGAGTATGAAGATTGGAGCGATCAATTACCCGAGAATTTCCGCAGAATGCTAGAGCAGATCGAGAAGCACCGCAGGGAGTTAATTTCCACCGGAGTCTCCGAGGACTTGATTGAGCGATTTGCAGAAGCATTACGCTTGCGGTTAACTTGGGCTCCAGGAGAAGTGTTGTGTTGGGGAGCGTTTGTTTGTCGGGTGGCTTAAGAACAGACCGGCTTGCTAGATAAGTGCGATTGCTGAATTGGCAAGAAATTGGTGGCAAAAAAACCCCGGCGGGCTTGATAGGCTCGCCGGGGTTTTTGATTTTCAAATTCAAGCTGTAGATCGTGATGCAGACTTAGTCCAAGAATCCAACGAGTTCTTGTGACCTGCTAGGTTGCTGAAGCTTCCGCACCGCTTTGGCTTCGATTTGACGGATACGCTCTCGGGTGACCTTGAAGATGTGGCCAACTTCTTCGAGGGTGTAGCTATATCCATCGCCGAGGCCATAGCGGAGCTTGATGATTTCGCGTTCTCGGTAGCTGAGGGTTTTCAGAACTGAGTTGATGCGATTTCGAAGCATTTCTTGGCCTGCACCGATAGCGGGGCTTTCGGCCGCGCCGTCGGGTAGCAGATCTCCGAACTGGCTGTCTTCGCTATTTCCGACTGGACGATCGAGGGAAATCGGGTAGCGGCTCATAGCGAGCACGCGACGAGCTTCCTCAACGGTGGTCTCAGCACGTCGCGCGGTTTCTTCGAGGGTCGGTTCGCGTCCAAGTTCTTGGAGCAGTTGGCGCGAGACATTGCGAACGCGGGACATGGTTTCGACCATGTGAACCGGGATCCGAATGGTTCGGCTTTGGTCCGCCACAGCCCGGGTAATGGCTTGACGAATCCACCAAGTTGCATAGGTACAGAACTTGAAACCGCGACGATACTCGAATTTATCGACGGCCCGCATCAAACCGGCGTTGCCTTCTTGGATAAGGTCCAAGAAGCTCAAGCCACGGTTACGATACTTTTTGGCGATCGACACAACCAAACGCAGGTTGCCTTCGCTGAGTTGCTTTTTCGCTTGTTGATATTCCGTAAAAACCTTTTTCACCATATTCACGCGGTTGCGCAACGAGGTGGGGGTTTCTTGGGTGGCAACGAGGATTTGGCGGTACTCGCGACGTAATTGAGCCAACTGAGAAGGAGCGACTTGGTGGGACTTGAGGGTCGCCAAGTCATGCTTGATCTCGTCGATGCGTGCGGACAATCGTTCGAGAACACCGATCATAGCTTCGATCCGCTGCGTTCTCAGACCAAGTTCTTCGATCAACCGAACGGCCTTGCGGCGTCGGCGACCAAGGCTGGTCCAAGCTTCTGCACGTTTTTTGGCGGGCAGAGAGCGGCTTAGGGCATCACGGTAATCACGGCGATTGCGTTTGAGCAACACGTCCAGTGTCTTCAGATTATTGGGCAGTCTTCCCAAAATCTGGTCTTTCTCAAGCCGATCGGTTACGGAGACTTGGACCGTACGATCGAAGGGTAGCTCCCCGGTATGAACACGGCGGAGAATCTTGTACGCATATTGAATGACGTAATCGCACTCGAGGAGTTTGGTTCGGAATCGTCGTCGTGTGACTTCGATTTTCTTTGCCAAACGAATTTCCTCTTGGCGAGTGAGCAATGGGATTTCTCCCATCTGCGTCAAGTACATGCGAACTGGATCATCCGACCACGTTTCAACGTCATCCATCCCGGCGAGCAAATCATCTTCGCTCTCGAGTTGGACTTGGTCTTCCGGGACCACAACGTCGACTACGGTATCGGTCAGCTCATCGCCTTCTTCTTCAAGCGATAGTTTGCGTAAGCCATCCAAGTCATCAGCGCTGCGAGGCAGATCATCATCGAAATCCAACAGGCCGTCGAACAAGGTCATAGTTCCTCAAACCACGAAAGGAATGCAGGAGAAGTCAATCTATTCAAGCGAAGGATGGGCTTCTTCCCAGCGATGCCGACCCAAAGTCTTGAGCAAGGCAAAGGAAGTGTAGCACCAATCTCGCAGTGGATCGAAATCTCGATTGAATTGGTAAATAATTACGATTGCGCGAAGCCTGCCATGGCCTCTGTCGAGTCAGAGCCTCCGACTGCAATTCGGCTTTCTTACGAAACGATCCCCATCCTAATTCGTTAAAAACGAAGAGTGAAGAATTTCGCAAAGAAAACCGCAATGCTTGCCACATCAGTCGATTTTTACTGATGAGCTGGAACACGACCAAATTCGAACTTCCCAAACTCGAGCTTCCCTGCTGCCCAAGGACAATCCGCTTGCCCATGACCATCCAACTTCTAGGTACCCGCAGTCCGGCTCTCCCGTTGCTATTCACCCGGCGATTCATTCCTTGGTCGTGTTCTTTTAGCGTTGGAATCGGTCGAGAGCCATCTCAAGAGGCTAGTCTAAGCGACCGGTGCTTTATCTGACGCGAATGGGGGATCGTCGAGGCTTAGGCGTGATCTTTCGTAATCTTAGGGGATGAGCGGTTATTCGGACGCGGACGCGGTTTATCAAGTGAATATCAGGTTAAACCGTGTGTAAAAATTGAACCTCTAGTCATGAGAACAAAGCGTAGTTGCCGCAAGAACGAAACCGGATCGACTCGCGTCCCAGTCCCCCCCTTGCGTTAGGGCTCTATAATTTTACCTTCCCAAGAGCGCCGGTCTAGTGCCCATGCCTGAGAAAATGGGCTTTGGCACCCTAAGCATCACTGCAATCGCTACAGGCGAGAGGGTCGAGGCTCTTTTTTGGGAATCTTGGAAAGATCAGCTCAAGTTGCCGGATCGCTCGGTAACAGGGCTTCTTCCAACCTCGGAGGGGCAGGGGGGCTCGCATGCGCTCCATCCGCTCGCCGTGGCTTGGGTGATACCGGGTGCTCGCGAGAAACCAAAGTGACCAGAATCCCATCCTGGACCTTTTCTCCCCTCTGATTGAACAATTGCCGATACCAGTGGACTTGGCCATGACGCCTTCCATGCGGTTTAAGATCGATCACCTCCGTGACCACATGGACGGTATCTCCAGGGAACACGGGTTTGTGAAACGTCCAATTCCGAACGTCGACAAAGGCTGCTGTACGCACCGTCGGGGCCGTAGAACTCAGCCCGATCAAGATCGACATCCCCAACATCCCGTGGGCGATCGGCTGACCAAATGGGCTACTGGTTGCGAACTCATGATCCGTGTGCAACCGATCATGATCTCCCGTCAAATCCGCAAACCCTTGAATGTCCTTCTGCTCGATCGTTCGAGAATCGCTCTGCCAGCGATCACCTATGTTCAGCTGTTCGAAAGTCAGCGGGATACGATTGGAAATCATAGAGAAGCTATCTACACCAGCTTGCGGATGACGTTGAAAGGTTGCTGCGATGGCTTGACGCAACAACCTAATTTTCAGGGTAAACCATTTCAGTTGCAATACCCAAAACCACTGTCTCCTAGGGAACAATCCGTTACCCGTTCGAATTGCCAGTTCAACGGTCGAATGGAAGCGTCCGGTTCAAGTCATCGAAACGACTTAGCTAACCGCTCCACCGATCGAGAACATCGACGAGATCGATTGATTCGAATGGATCCGCCGAATGGCTTCCGCAAGCAACGGTGCGACCGACAAAACGTGCATGTTCTCCAACCGTTTTTCGGGAGTCAGCGGAATCGTATTGGTGATCACCAAGCTTTTGATTGGGGCCTCTCGCAACCTCGCGATGGCTTCGCCACAGAGCACACCGTGAGTTGCAGCTAAGTGAATCTCGCGCGCACCGGCTTCATGCACCAGCTTGGCAGCACCGCAAATCGAACCTCCCGTGCTGATCATATCGTCGAACATCAAAC
>JBIJCS010000505.1:0-3643 GCA_044344575.1 Pirellula sp.
GTCGTCGAACTTCACCACTCCAGCATTGTCTTTAAACACACTTACGCACCAATCGTCTTGGCCGAGTTCCTGGCGTATTTTCTTAGTCGCCGCAAAGATTGTCTCTTTGAGCATACTGGTGTAGTTTCGCACTCCGTTCTCGTCGCGATATTCAATCCGACCACCGAGAGTTTTGTGCGAGCAGTGTTCGCTCCAGGTCTGTGCGATGGTTTCGAGTTCAATGTCTGTGGGGTCACGCCCCAAATCGCGGTAGTATTTTTGAATGGTCTGCATCTCGGGCAAAGTAAAGTACAACTGCCCTTCCTTGCTGAGCTTCAGCAGTGCTTCATCGCTCAAGCCGTCGAGCTTGATGTGAGCCAAACGTAACGTATAAGGGGATCCCAACGACAAACTATCGGTCTTTAGGGGGCCCAAAACGAATTGTTCGATCGAGTCGTTTGAGAGAACCCGTTTGGCCAGTCGTTCGACGGTCGATCCATCGACTGTCCCATTTCCGGCAACCCAATACTTTCGAAAAGTTCGAACTTCGTCTACGTCATAACCCAGTCCGGCAAACATCTGTTTGGTGCTTTGAGCGACCGGATCCATCACCCCAGGTTTGTAGAGCACGTGCAAGAGTTTGCCGGCATGGTGTTGAGGTGGAACTGCTAGTTTGGGGTCTCCTACAGGAGCAACTACCACCCGCTGAGCGATCGGGTCCGCCAGAAATTCGCTTGCCCATCGACTGGCGGTCGCTGCGTCGCAGGAGGCTTGGATCAAAAACCCTTGGATGCCCGCAACTTGCAAATCTTTCGCGATCCCTAATTCCCTTGCAGCAACTTCTGCATGAGAACCCAGAGTATCTGGCTGACCGTTAGCCGGATGTATGTCGACTTGCCACAGATTCACGTGTTGTTTTTCCCGCTTGTAGAAGTTCTTCGACGCGATCGAAATTCGATCGCTCCAATGCGTCGATCCAGGTTTCGCAGATTGTCGCAAACTTCTTCATTGCGTGTAGGGCTGGTCCGTGGTTTTCTTCAAGGATCTGTCGCCACAATTGCGGGTTGCTCCCGGCAATCCGGGTTGAATCCATCCAGCCTTTTCCTACGAATTGGAGTAGCTCGTGCGGGGTAGAAATCGCCAGTGCGGAAGCCACCATATGGGGTAAATGACTGGAAATCGCAAGGGCTTCATCGTGGGCTTGCGGATCGAGGAGGCTAATCTTTGAGCCCATCGATTCCCAGAAATGAATCATCCGTTTCGTTAATTCTGGGCAAGTCTCCTTGGTTGGAGTCAGAACGACCATGGCGCTATCGAGCAACGTCCCGACGGCATGTTCGACGCCGCTATGGTGGCCCCCAGCGATCGGATGGCTTCCTAAGAACTGACGATCAGATAGCCGCCCGGACGCCGCTTGGACAATGGTCTGTTTGGTGCTGCCGACGTCGGTGAGCATCGCATCCGGGCGTGCGACTTGAGCTGCCGTTTCCAGGGAGCTGACAATCGACTGAATCGGTACGCAAGCGATCACAAGGTCAGCGTCTTTTGCACCGATCAAAATATCGTCGGTCGCTTCGTCAATTGCGCCGCGATGAATCGCCGCATCGAGTCTTGAAATCGTTCGGCCGACACCTACAACTTGTTTGGCAAGCCGTTTGCGATGGAGTGCTAAACCGATCGAGCCGCCTAGAAGTCCGACACCTATAATGCAAACGCGTTCAAAAACCATGGGAAAAGGACTAGCGAGCTCCAGGAAACCTGCGAGAGAGAACCATGGCCAGGGCATCGGGCCACGTAGTGCGTGTATAGTGTACTAAGAACTTCACAGGTTGCGACCAGCCGACGCCAATTCTTTTGAGCGATTCGTCGCCGCCAGTACGGCTTCAATGACCGCAGAACGCAAAGCCCCTTTTTCCAGGATTTTTAACGCTTCTATGGTCGTTCCCGCCGGACTGGTGACCTGCTCGCGAAGCACCGCAGGATGAATGCCGGTGTGCTGAACCATGCTGGCCGCGCCCAAAACGGTCTGTGTCGCCAGTTGCAACGCAATTTCTCTCGAAAGTCCCGCTGCCACCCCGCCGTCGCTCAAAGCTTCGATAAACATCAATACGTACGCTGGACCGGAACCTGACACACCCGTGACCGCGTGTAATTGCTCATCGCTGACCTGCACTACCGCACCGACCGAACGAAATACCTTTTCTGTCCACTGCCGGTCGGAATCACTCACACCGCTACCATGAGCTATCCCGCTGGCTCCTTGTAGGTTTTGGCACGGTGTGTTGGGCATCACCCGCGTTATGCGTTCTGTCCGGAACCACCCAGTTAACTTGATCAAGGGTATCCCTGCCGCGATGGATATCAAATGGTGATGCGCCGTGACGTGATGGGCCAGCGAACTGGCTATCGAATCTAATACCTGCGGCTTGACCGCAAGAATCAATCGGTGGCACCTATCGAACAATTCTCCAGCAGACGCCGTAATGGTTGCTTCCGGAAAAAGCTGCTTGAGTTTTTGTACTTGCCCTTGATTGGGCTCGAAAAAAGCCATCGAACTCGTTTTGGTTAGCTCTGCTTGCAATACGCCTTTGGCGATCGCTGTCGCCATCTGGCCACCGCCAAGAAACCCGAACTCAAATTCGCTCATCGCGATCTATTCCTTCCCAGATATGATCAATCCAGCGTTCCCGATGCCGTCCTGAAACGGTTCTAGTGCAAAGGATAGCGCGTTAGTATCGGTATTGAAGACCGTAGTTCAAACTATGCAAAGAATAGTTGCTCTCTTGAAGGGTAAAAGCAGGCCGGGCGGGATTGGTGCTGTCCAAATTCGCAACGGTATCGATCTGCTCCCCTGCTCTTGCCACTTTGGGTAACCCCAAATAATTGTAACCGACGGTGGCTTCCAAATTTTGTGTCAGCCGGTATCCAAGCGTTACATTGGCTTCCGGAGATACCACGAAGGTCTCGGAGTTGTAAGTTCCGTTATTGGTGCTACGGGCCAATAAGCCATTGGTCGTAGGGACCGCATTGTTGACTTGTTGGAACCCGGAGATGGTGACGTTGCGCTCCATGTTGCCCAACCCAAGCTTGAACATCCCGTGCAAACTCCAGCGAGGTGATTGCCACTGTCGTGCAACTCCCAAGGTCGCGCCATGGAACGCATTGCGAGTGAAGAACTGATCCCGTAGTTCCAGTCGATTGCTTGTGCCTATCGGGAAGGTCGTTGAATGCACATCGATCGAGTCCGTCAACCTTGCCTGTTGATATCCCGCAAGCCATTCCGTCGTCGAGTCGCAATTCTGCAACCAAATTCTGCGGAATAACAAGTCACCTCCGGACACTTCGGACGAACCATGCGCCAGAACTGCCCCATTCGAGATTCCGGGCTCCTTTACCGATACCGCCGCTTGGGCCAACGGAGAAGGTGTTTGATAGGGGCGAACAATCGAAGCCACATTGGCGGTTGGGCTATCAAAGGTCAACGACTGAGCGCCAGCATCGAAGAAGCGTAGCTGAAGCGTATTACAAGTCTGTGCGCCGAACTTCCAACCGAACTCTCCGCGAATTCCTTGGACTGACTGGTTCCAATCTTGAGTTCCACCGAAGTAATCCACGGAGCCGGGAATCCCAATCTCATCGGAACGCACCAAACTTGGGACATTCT
>JBIJCS010000443.1:0-4302 GCA_044344575.1 Pirellula sp.
GCGATACAAAGCCCCCAACTCATTCTGGTAATTCGTGACCCACAAATCGGGCTTGCCATCCATATTGTAGTCACCGACCGCAAGCCCCATACTACCCTCGGGCGTCCCTGTATCATTTGTCGCGACCCCCGCTCGACGACCAATCTCCGTAAATCTTCCTCCACCATCGTTGCGGTACATCAAATTCGGATCCACGTCATTCGCAACATAAAGATCGACATCACCATCCAAGTCCCAATCGGCAGCAACAACTCCTAACCCGCGCAAAGTGTCTTCTAACCCTGCTTCTTTCGTTCGATCTTCAAATGTCCCATCCCCAACATTGCG
The DNA here is from genome assembly GCA_044344575.1 of Pirellula sp. GTDB lineage: Bacteria > Planctomycetota > Planctomycetia > Pirellulales > Pirellulaceae > JBKCUI01. The sequence goes on from JBIJCS010000443.1 coordinate 328, forward strand.
ATACAACACATCAGGCAACCCTTGAAACTCGCGCGGCCCACAGTAGTCCGAACTCTTGCTCCCTCCACCGGACCTCGCCTCATTGCCACAAATAGGGTTATTGTCAAAACTCCAATTCGCATAGTTTGCAACGTAAAGATCGACTAACCCGTCGGAATCCATATCAAAGAAAGCGGCACTAGCCCCCCAAAGAGTGCTCCCCAAGCCCATTCGTTCCACTTCCATCGTCTCGAAGGTCCCATCTCCCTGATTGCGAAACAACTGCCCCATGGAATACCCGGCAATGAACACATCTTGGAACCCATCCGCATCAAAGTCCGCGATGGCAATTCCTGTGTTGTAATGCCGAGAAAAATCGAGCTTGGATTGCTCACGCACTAACGCAAAGGAAACTTGCTCACCCTCACCCGTACGATTGCGGTACAACGCCCCTGGACTTCCCTCCAATACACGTCGAGCCCCATCGGCCTTTCCTCCCCCAGCGCATACCAAATCGCTCCAACCGTCTCGATCGAAATCGAATGCCGCGATCCCACCCCCAGTGGTCTCGGGCAAGTACAGATTCCCTAACTCTTTGCCGGTCCGAACCACCGCTTCACTTAGTACACCACGTACCCATTCCAACGCAATCTGCGTGGGTGCTGGTACCTCCATCGATTGCGCACTGCTAGTCGGATCAACATTGGACGTAACGATCGGCTCAGGTACCTTCTCAGCCGGCTCTTTGCCGCGACAACCAACCAGAATCGTTAAGCCGAAGAGGATCAATAAATGGGCTGAAAACCTAACTGTGGAGGTGACGCAACACCTCATTGGACCCCTCGACGAAGGTTGATGTAACGCTGATGCCTTGCTGCCAATTCTGGCCGATTGATCCGCGTGTAATAGACGACCATGTCTTCGTGAGCAGGTAGAAAACTCTCATCGATCGTCAACGCGGAATTCAACCAATGAACGCCGTCCTCTCGCGACTGCTTATGCAACAAGATATGGCCAAGCTCAAAGTGCTGCTGTGCTTGCTTGTCCGCTCCTGACATCAACCTCGCCAAGCGACCATCGACCGACTGAACGTCAGCTTGCCCCGCATCGGCAATCTTCGCAAATCGGTCTGCCTCCGCTTCATTCCCTAACGCTTGATGCGCTTGGCTGAGTTGGTTGGCAATACGAACATCCTCTGGCCAAATCGCCGCGACACCACTCAACACATCGACAACCTTCTTGTAGTCGTCCTTCGACGCATACACGCGGGCCAAGTTGGTCTTCATTTCGATTGTCGCCTTACCAGACTCGATCAATGGTTCCACAAACGCGATGACTTCATCTCCCAGATCCTGATTGAATAATGCATTGACCAGAGCAGACTGTGCATCGAGGTCATCCGGGTGACTTTTCAAGTAGCGTTTCAACGCAATCACGGCCCGCTCATTGTCTCGACTGAGCATGTAAGCCGAAGCCAATTGACGGTAGACCGGGACAAACCCTGGATGACTCTTTGCACACTTCTCAAGCAACTCCGTAGCGACCTTCGCATCGCGACCAGAAAGCGCGATCATGCCTCGAAAGAAATCGACCCAAGGGGTCGCAGGATCTTGCCTACTCCAAAACTGCAGAAACATCTCGATCGTTTCGAATTGCAGTTTTCCCAACAATCCATAAATCACCGAGGGACCAATCTCTTCCAACTCGCCATTTGGCATCGCCATCAATTCGGCAATCGCCCGATCCATGTCCGGAACCATCCCCAAATGGGTGTCCCGCAACATCCGCTCCGCCTTGAGCTTCTCTTCCGAGTACCCCAACTGCTTAGCGATCGCTGAAAATTGCGCAAAAGCAATGTCATCCCCTAGATGCCTATAAGCCCTAGCGCGAAGAAAGGCTGTCTCCGCGCTGAGCCCAGTCCGCTTCTCGAGCGCTTTAATCTCCGAAATCGCACCTCGATCATCCCACATCGATAACGATTTCATGATCCGATTCATCGATGTCGTTTGACGGTTTTGAAAGTAACCGAATATTGCCAACGGAACGAGGATTGCCAACAGCACCGCAAGTCGCAGACTCGACCAACCACTGGCGCGATTCGCCAATCGTGCTCGCAAGGTGTGCTGCTTTGGATCAAGATCATCAAGGGTTAATTGAACGACTTTCTTTCCACCAAGGCTTTTCTGGACAAAGCCCTTCCCAGAAATCGAACCTTCCTGGACTGGTTGGATTCTTCCATGTGCCATAGTGAATAAACGAGCCGGGTACAGAACAGCTCGAGATGGGGAAGGGGGGAACAAAATGTCGAAAAGGAAGCAAAATGCCAAATGCTTATTCCTTGTATGGTAGCCCCCCGGCAAGCCGATTGCAAGGAATCTACCCCCTCAGAGGAATCGAGGGGCCCCAAGCCTCCCACCGATCGACTAACCCCAAATTCTGCACTTCTGGAACAAATCCCAAGCATCGGAGCCAGCCGCAAAAATCCCCACCAATACGGCATTGAATTACGGTGTTCCGTTGAATTACGGTGTTCAATCGAATTACGGTGTTCAATCGACGATTGCCAAAAATCCGGAGTTTCCCAGCGCGCCATTTCAAGGGGAATTCTTCCCCTGATCGCTATACTGGCCATAGCGACGGAACATTCTCCGTTTCCGGTTACCGTTTTGTGCCCCGACAATCAACAACGTTTGGATATCTCCAGTGCCAACTTCTCACGACGCGATCAACACAACCTCCGCCATAACTCCCCGCAACCCGACCAACGCGCCAAGCGTGTGGGTAACAGGTAGCGGAGCGAAACGCGTCGGCCGCGTCGTGGCCGAACATTTTGCCAAACTGGGCTACCGCGTCGCACTCCATGCCCGCTCCTCCTTGAACGAAGCCCAGGCGTTGGTCGCCGAACTCGAATCGCAAAACACCCCGTGCATGGTCACCGACGGAGATATCCGCTCCGCCTCAGCCATGGAACAAGCCGTTTCGAAGATCGTAAGCCAGTTTGGTCGACTCGACGTGCTCGTCCATTGTGCGGCTGTGTGGAGCTGGGCCCCCTTAGAACAAACGACGGAATCGCAACTGCGGGAACAATTCGAAATCAATACACTCGGTGCTTATCACGTCGCTCGTTCTGCGGGTCTTGCAATGGTACCGCAACCCAACGGCGGGAGAATCGTCTTGGTCGGCGATTGGGCCGTAGCTCGCCCCTACAAAGATTTCTCCGCCTACTTCCTCGGCAAAGGTGCTATCGAGACCTTAGTCCGCAGCATGGCGGTAGAACTCGCTTCTCGCAACCCAAATATCCACGTCAATGGAATTATGCCCGGCCCTGTCATGCTCGACCCGAGTATCTCGGAGGAACGAGCCGAACGCATCCGAAAATCGAGTCTGATTCAACGCCACGGTCGCCCCGAAGATATCGCTCAAGCCGCGTATTTCTTAGCCACCCAATCCTTCATCACCGGCGTCTGTATTCCGGTCGATGGCGGACGGTCCATCTGGGCACCCAACGAAACGGAATCGGTTGCACATCCAACCTTCAACCCGTGAGGGCAGCCATGACGCCACGAAGGGTCACAGTCACCCAAACGCCCAACCTTCAGTGAAAATATCCTTGGATTAACCCCACTCGACGGAGCGATGCAGTGGCAGCAAACCCACAACTGGAACCGTCGCTCACCACGAATCCGAACACCCTTCGGATGAGACTCCTGGAAGGTATCACCTTCCAGCCAATGCTCATCCAACTCATGTTCTCCCTCGCCACAATTCGCCTAACCCATTCGTTCGAAATCTGGGGATGGCTTGCATGCATGCTCTTGACCTTCGCATTCGGTACTTATCTCCTCGTTCAAAAAATGAGCCGCACGACGCACTCGCATCCACTCTGGCTCTGCATCTTCTGGATGATGTGTATCGCTTCCCTCTTCGCTTGGATCCACCACCATTCGAATCTTCGCATCCACAAACAATTGACGCAGTGGCATGCACTGCATTCGA
>JBIJCS010000444.1:0-4297 GCA_044344575.1 Pirellula sp.
GGACGATGCGGAGATTGATTTACTTGTGGCGGTCGCATTCTATGAAAAACATGGAACTCATGTGGGTGACTTGTTTTGGGTTTCGATAACCAAGGATATAAAGTCACTTGAACACTCTGGCGGGATACACTCACTGAGATTCGGATATCACTGCATGAGCTCAACCAAATTTCCATTCGCCATTTATTACTTCATGGACCATGAGCAAGTGAACGTCGTTGCAATTTTAGACGAGAGGCAGGATCCGGAGTCGATATCTAGACGACTCAGCGGAGAGGAATGAAGGAGCGTTCTTCAGCGAATCGGTTCACTGGGCTTTGCTTACAGGAACCGACGCAAATTCTTGACACAATCAGCGTTTCGCACTGGATCACAAATGAAAACCTTACAAAAAAGAGACGCCCTTCGGGTCGTCCGATTGTTGCTTTGATTCGTCCGCGTAGTGGACGCAAACCATTCTTTGTACAACCGTAGGGTACGTGAAGCGGTCCTGGTACTTATTGCCTAGACCGTCATCGTCTTAACCCTGCCAATCATTTCGCGAACCATGGAGGCGAAGAGGACCGCGCAACGTACCATGGAGCGATGGACCACGATGACAACGCCACGGTACGTTCCGCAGTCGGTCTTCATTGGTGACTGGACTTGGGTAATTGAGGTGGTCGTTGCCAATACGTTGACTTAGGCTCGTTACCCGACCGCTGCACGGTCCCTACGTATGGGCCTTACGCCTCCGGCCTAATGCCTAATGCCTTTCCCAAAATTAAGCCTTTTGGGTGCGTTATGCTCACAAAGCGCGTCCCGATTAGCAACCCACGTAAGCCAGGAAATAGAGAGTAGAGAGTAGACCGAGTAGCCAAGAGAAGGCGTAAAATCATTTCCATGCTGTCACCCTTGGCACGAGGTCTCAGGGGTTGATTGCTCTACTCTCCACTTTCTCTTGGCTACTCTCTATTGGCCTGCGGCCAATGGAGGCGGTTTCTTGGACTCGCAACGTGGCCAACTTTCGAAACCTCGAATGTCACCGGTTCAAGTTTTGTTCGGGGAGACAATCGGATCAGGTCCGCCCGGCTCCGCTTGGCGTGTTGCGACGGCTCGGGCTAGTTGGAAACTTCAGGGGCACTCATGGCCACGCGGAAGCCGACGTAGTTGGAGCGAGTGTCCGGAGGGAAACCATTCATCCTACACCCTGACTTGCCTAACACTGCGGGACGCATCCAATCGCCGCCACGCTTCATTCGGAGATCGCCCTCCTTGGGACCAGTGGGATCGCTGACCGCGCCCACGGGGTAATCACCAGCCCAGTCGCTGCACCACTCCATCACATTGCCGTGCATGTCATACAGACCCCAGTCGCTCCTATTCTTCTGGCCGACCGGCTGCGACATGCCTTTACTATTCGAATTGAACCAGCCGTAGTCTTCAGCTAATTCCAGCCCTCCAAACCCGAACGGCGCGTTACCGCCAGCACGGCATGCGTACTCCCACTCGGCCTCCGTCGGTAAGCGATACACTCGACCGGCCGCCCGCTCCTCGGGCAACTCCGAGAGCCTCTTGCAGAACTCGACAGCATCCTCCCATGAAACCTGATCGACGGGATGATTCGAGCTATCAATGCCATTGACCTGCTCACCTTGAAAATAACTCGGGTTGTTGCCCATCACCTTCAAATACTGGGCCTGGGTGACCTCGAAAGCGCCCAGGTAGTAATCCCGAGTGAGTGTCACTTCGTGCCGAGGCTCCGCATGCCAGGCACCCAGTTCTTTAACCCCCGAGCCCATCTGCAATTTCCCCTTGGCGATCGGCATCAGCTTCATACCAATGCTGTTGGTCATTCCCTTATCAGCCTGTGCTTCTGAGGATTCCGCATTGCTCAGGCGAGCTTGCTCAATCGCCGCCTCGGCAGCGGCGGAAAGTTGTCTTGATGCACTCAAGATCGGGAGGACCTCTTTCGGTCCCTGACCGCGAAAATGAACCTTCATTTCGGCGAGGTCGATTTGCACTCGGTCGTCTACCGCAGCGGCCCGCTTTAGGTGAACGTTCCACTCGCTCCGTTTCACCTCGGTGTAGATTACCTCCCCGCTCGTCCAGCTCTTCGGGCCGATTTGCTCGAACGACTGCTCAAGCGACTTCTCTGGGGATGAGCCCTGGTAGGTGATCTTGGTGACGCTCTGACCATTGATCTCAGGGTCGATCGCTGACTTAGAAATCTCTACCGGCCAGCTATTGCGGACGATCCGGACCCCGATACTGAAGCATTCACTAGCCCCCTGCCACCGATAGCTACGGGTCGCCAGTCTGCAGCGGGTGGCTTCCTTAAACCAGCAGCCGCCCCGGATCACCCGATCCGCACCTATTTCCTTCGCAATCGGATCCGTTCCGCCCGGCATTTCCTCGTAGTAACAGTCCTCGACCCACTCCCAGGCACTCCCGTTCATGTCGTGCAGGCCCCACGCATTCGCCTTCTTCGTGCCTACCGGCTTCGGATAACCGCCGCTATTTCCATCGTGCCACGCCACCTCATCAAGACTGCCTCCGGGATACATTCCTGTCTCACCTGCTCGCGCCGCGTATTCATACTGCGCTTCGGTCGGCAAAGACATCTTTCCGCCATCCTCGCTCCCAAGGTTGGCATTGACCTTCTTCATAAACAATTGGGCGTCATCCCAACTGACGCCCACGATGGGGAGATTGGGACCTTTGTTTTTCTCGGGGTGAGGCTTGCCGTAGGGGCCGATGCCCTCCAGTGGATTGCTCCCCATCACCGCCGTCCACTGCGACTGGGTCACCTCGGTTTTTGAGATCCAAAAGCCCTTGCTCAGGGTGACTTTGGCCTGATCTTCTCTGCTTTCCCTGCCCTCCTCGGATGGCGGGCTCCCCATCACAAACTCACCCGCTGGACACCAGCCGAACGTCATTTTTACACCGGGCGCGATCTCGAACTCACGCTCCTCCCCGGCACGGTTTCCTTTGAGCTTTACGTAAGCCTCTGCACCAGCGGTATCGACGATCTCTAGCTTGGCTGCTTCTTCTTGAGCCGTGGCGAGGCTTGCTATGGCAACGATTACAGCGAGTGTTTTCGCTAGTATTCTCATTTTTGTCATTCCGTTTGGTTGTTCTGAATTTCTATCTGAACCCGAAGTGGGTTACGAGTATGAGTTCGCTGAAATCAAGATCGTGGATTCAAAAAAAATGTTTGTCTCTCGAAGGGGGAATTCAAATCTGAAGTGCAACGAGCGAGTGAATAAGGAGTCGGCATCGAACTGAGACATTGGCTAGCTTGGGTGAACTAAAACAAACACTCAGGTGACGCATGTGATTTAAGAGCGTCGACGCTAAGTTTGAACTTGATGAAATGCCCTTCTGTTTTGTCCTATAGCCACTGGGAACCGATAGGAATCTTGCCCTCGGAAATCTCACGCTTCCATCCTTCGATCAACGCCGCGTGCACCTTGCTTTCCTGCTTGCCTAGCGCCGATTCCTCGCTGTCGGACGCCCAGAACTTACTTACCAGATCGAGATATTGGAGAACCGATTCTTTCTCGCCCTTCTCCAATAGTTCCCGAGCCAATTGCAACTGGGGACCAAAAGACTTCAGTTGGGGCGAGCCCGGGGTCGCCCCCGCCTTGAGTAGATATGCTTTCGCGTCCGCAAGCTTCCCCTCGCGCAAAACGCATCGGCCCAGGATCTGGTTAGCGTTGTGTATAATGTTTCCGTAGTTATCGTTCGTGTCGTCTGTATTCTTCTGCAGCGTCTCTGAGCCGTGTTGCTTGGCTAACTCGGTCTCGTTTGCTTCCAGTGCTGCATGCGCCAAATCGATCTGCAAGCCGGGCAGCAAATATTGAAGCTGCTCTTTGGGTGCCTTCTTGAGTGCTTCCACTGTGATATCGTAGGACTCTTGCAAGTATTCGAGCGCGTGCTTGAAATGAGCAACTCGCGCTTTTCCCTGCAGACTTTTGCCCGTGAATTGGTCAGCGGCGAAGAGCGTCTGTATATCCACCGCCCACAGGTGGGCGTCGGGTCTTTGCTTTTGCCCGGCACGGATCAGCGCCTCGGCCTTATCGCGATCTTCGGCCAGCAGTTTCATCAGCGAATACTGCGGGTCTTTTATCATGGCTTCATATTCAGCAAGGTCTTCTGTGCTCACGCTTGGGAGCGAACGTTGCGACGGATCAGCCATCGTATTCGTTCGTCGGATGTACGCTGCTTCCGGTGAATCTAGGGGCCAAGCGGAATGCTGTTCCCCATCGCGAACAATAAAGTGGTTAAAGGTCTTCTCGGGAGTGACAAGCAAGCC
>JBIJCS010000172.1:0-8934 GCA_044344575.1 Pirellula sp.
TAACAAGCTATAAAAGAACAACGCCGCAATCGCAGGCACCGCTCCCAATCCAAACAACGGGATCATAAACACTAAAAGTGCCATCGAAGGCAATGTCTGAATCACACTGACGACTCCCAAGACGACATTCGCTACGCGTTCACTGCGGGCGGCGGCAATCCCTAAAGGTACCGCAACGAGAATCGCCAAGCCTAATGACAGAATCACCAAAAACAAATGTTCAAGCGTGGTTTTGACCAATCGATCCCAAACGCGTTTCCATTGCGCTGCAGGCGTCATCGACGGTAAGACGATCTGCATTTGAAGCTTATGATTTAAAAAATCGCCCGCAGCATACGCTTCAATCTTGTTCTGCAAACGGACCTTACCCGTCATCTCCGACATCTCAGATGGGGTAATCAATCCCTCCATCTTCAAAAAACTTTGTGCAACCTGTGGGGCTCGCTCCTTCAAATCCTCACGCATCAACAACACTGCGTGATACGTTGGGAAATAGTTCAAGTCATCCTCCAAAACACGAAGTCGGTAAAACGCGATTTCCGCATCTGTCGTGTAAATATCGGTTACTTGAATCGCGTCATGCACGAGGCCTCGATAAGCCAAGTTATGGTCCATCGTTCGGATCTTCCGTGTCTTGATCCCATAGTGATCTGTAAGCGGATTCCAACCATCACGGCGTTCCATGAACTCGTCACTCAAGCCGTACTCTAATTCAGAATGCTTTTTCAAATCGCTTATTTTTTGAATACCCAATTCAGCAGCAACGACCTCTCGCATTCCTAACGCATACGTATTGTTAAAACCCACCGTCTGTGTCATCACGATTCCTCGATCCGCCAACGCACGACGCATGTCCTCTTCCGTCTCCACTTGAACGCCTCTGCGCGCTGCCTCTGCTAAAATCTCCTCGCGGATCGTTCCGGTGTAATCGACATACGCATCGATTTCACCCGAAATCAACGCATTCCACAAAATCTGGGTCCCACCCAACTCCGCAAGATGCTCCACTTGAGCTCCCGCACCGCGAGCCAAATGGCACAAGATCTCCCCAAGTACCACCGACTCGGTAAATGCCTTGGATCCTACTTTCAACTCCGTACTACCTTTGCCTTCCGATGTGCCCTTACGCCTCTCTTGCCCGAAACCCGTCAAAAGCCCCCCCGGAACAGTGCAAATAAAGACCAGCATCCACCATGCTCTCCAACACCCCATATGGAAACATCGCGATTGGAAACACCGCATTTGGAAACAACGCGCACGGAGAAATCGAAGGTTCAAGTACAGCGATGGAAAGGTACTCTTTGGTTGCATGAAAAGCCTCTTCTTGATCTGAGGATCGCTGAGATCCGAGGAACCACTGAAACTCAAACCTGTGGGATACGCTGTGCATTGATAAAGCGAGTCACATAATCATTCGCGGGCTGATGAATCAATTCATCAAGAGTTCCTTGCTGGACAATCTCCCCCTGAGAAAGCATCATCACTTGATCACCAAAGAATCCCGCTTCTCCCATATCGTGGGTCACCATGATCGATGTCTTACCCAGACTCCGGATGATTTTTAAAAGATCTTCTTGAAGATCAAATCGCACCATGGGATCGAGTGCTCCCATCGGCTCGTCAAAGAGCAAGACAGGGGGATCGAGCATCAACGCACGCATAATTCCAACACGCTGACGTTGACCGCCAGACATTTGCGATGGATAACGTTTTAACGCCGCCGTCGGCAACCGCGTTAACTCCGCCAACTCGTTCACACGTTTGTTCTGCGATTCGGAACTCCAACCAAGATGCTTGGCCATCAAGCTGATGTTTTCAAAGGCACTTAAATGGGGAAACAATCCACCATCCTGAATCACGTACCCCATCCGACGCCGCATCGAAAGCAATTTGTCGGAAGTCATCGACTCCCCCTCAAACTGAATAGTACCTCGATCAGGCTGAATCAATCCCACTAGCAATCGAAGCATCGTACTCTTCCCGCAGCCGCTCGGCCCAATCAATACCGTCGATTGACCGACACGAAAATCCACCGTCGTCGGTTTTAAAACTTGCAAATCCCCAAAGGACTTGGATACAGAATCAAGCGAAAACATCGTTACTCCAACTTGCAAGAAAAGTCCAAGTCACCCAGGAAGATTCGAATCGTGTTGGTCATTGAGACCATCGAGCATGCTCTGAACGGCTATCTGCATCCGCTCGGTCAATTCCCCTGCCGTCATCGTCCGACCTTTGCCTTGCGGCAACTGAATCGCAGCACCGAATTGTACCACGACCTTCTTGGGGCCGTGTACGCTTGGATAAGCAGCCCCCAAGACATCTTCCTCGAACTTATCCACTGTCTCCGCAATCCGTTCAACGCTTGGTTTACGCAGAATGTAATCCCCTGGATAGCTGTACAATTGAGTGACAAAAAACATCTTTTGCATTTCGGTACCGCAATCGATCTCCGACTGCGATTGCCCCTGAATTTCAATGAGTCGCTTGCGCACTTCTTTAACACGCTCCGGAATAATCCCCTTTCCTATCCCTATTCCAACTGTCGATTCCACTTCCGCAAGGATATTCAGGGCAAGTTTAGAAATACGCGCAGAGAGTCCCGCAAAGCGACTTGGAGAATCTTCGCGAATCGATTCGCTAACCACTTCGGCAGCTTGAACTGAATTGTCACCCGATGCAACATCCAACCCAGTGGATTGCATTCGATGCATAAACTCGATCTCTTTGAGCGATAACAAACCATCGGCGATTTGCAGGATCCTTTCCTCCAAAGGCAATGATGATTTGGGTTGCCAATACAATCTCTCTTCAACCCGATCGAGGATTTTGGCCAGACTCGCCGAGGGATCTTCCGTATACCATCGTTTCAATGCCACCGGAATCACCACGATATCGCGCTGGGACTTACGGGCCGCCATCAAACCCATCGCCGCCGCACCTTCGCGAAATGGTGTGACCCGATCATTCGTGTGGTACACATCCCCCTCCGGAAAGACCACCAACGGATGTGGACGGTTCTGCAAGATATCAATGGCCGTCTTCATCGCTAACAAATCGCTGCCTTCACGATCGACACTAAAACAACCGCAACGCTGCATCGAAATGCGATCAAACCAACGACTTTCATGGAAGACCTGCCAAGCAGTCATAATATAAAACGGGCAGGCCAATTGCCGAGCGGATTCTAAGAGGCAATAAGAATCCCAATGAAACGAATGATTCGGTGCCAATAAGACTCCTTGCTTGGCATCCAACGCTCCCTTGAGATTCTCCAATCCCCGTAGCTCAATCGAATGGATTTGTTGGGATCGAAGTGCTCTGCTTCGAAGAAAATCAACACTCTTAAACCACCAAGGGGTCATCTTGGGAGGCCAATGCACTTCCGGAGTTCGATAAGGTTGAATGTTCATCTTCTATATCTATGGAACGATTTCTTCAACGCCCAACTCTTTTAATCGGGCACCCTCATCAGGGTATAACTCAAGAAACAACTTCTGATATTTGTCGAGTAAATCCCTCAGCCGAGGCTGCATCGCTTGCTCTTCAGACTCTTTCATTTTCGCAACTAATCCCTGAATACAGCCCGTTAGCAATTCTTGAGCTGCGTCCTTCTTACCCTGCGAGAACCTTAGCCTCGCCAACGACTCGATCACTGTCATTTCGCCAAACAAATCACCTCCCCTGGATGTTTGCTCCTTGAGGAATTGCTCAAAACTACTTTCTGCAACATCCATCAATTCTGCTTTGTATGCTGCGGCTCCATACAAAGCCGGATTCATATCTTTCTTCCAGTACGGTGAAAGGTACGCAAAAACTTCTTTGGCCTCTTCGAGGCGTTGCGATCCTGCTAACGCATCTAGGTAATCGATGAAATTTGCTCCTAACGCATTGAAGTAATAGAACTCTAGAATCTTCTTGCGTTGCTTTTCATCCGCTTGTTGGGCAATCTCTAACAGCTTCGGATAAGTCTCGAGAAGAACCTTCGCTTGCTCAGTGCTTCGAATTTCTGAGGCGTACTCAAGATAACTTTCGTAGTGATTGTTGATCACCTCCTCGAATAGCTCACGCTGCCGCTTCGGATCAGCCCCTTTCAATTCGTCCAAGTACATTTCGAATCGCGTTACCCACTGACTCTTATCGATTTCAACAACTGGCTTCAAATGTGCTTTTCGATCCGCTGGAGGATCTAAACCTAGCAATTCAAGACCCAGATGGATACTCATCACCGTGGCACCTGGAGTTTCTTCCGGCTGCTCTGAAGCGGGATACCAGGCGCTCTTATCTCCATCGACGATCGCCCATCCCCGCTCGCCATCCAACGTCGCCTCAATCAATACCGGTTGACGCTTCCCAATCTTCAACCTCCTAGAAACCTGAAAGGAACCAAGATACTCCGGCTCCTCCAACGGCTTACCCGTCCACTGCTTCAATGCGTCCTCTAAGGCATTCGGTGCAGGCGTCTCATTTTCCTTGATCAACTCCGCAGTTTGCATCTCCCAAGCAGCATGTATGGCGTACACATCCTCCGGTGGTCGTTGATCCATTTTCAAAAAGAAGAAACACCATGTCATGCTACCAACCACGCCGCAATCTTGCTTATCAGGCTCAAGCCCCCATTTATCCCGCAACAAAAAACGCATTACATAGAAGTCCGTCTCCTCTTTTGCCATTGGCCATCGCAACTTGCGCTGATCTACAACAACGACTTCGTCCACTACTTCTCCAAGCTCATTCGGATGTTCAAGCCAATTCGCAAATTCCGCCTGGGCCTTAAACGCACCTTCAAGCGTTTCTTTTGGTATCAGATCAGTTCGGGAAACCTCTCCCAAATATTCGCAAGCCGCAGCGGCATACCTATAGTCCGAACAGTACTTCTGTAGAACCTTCAACCCCTTCTCTTGCCCAAGCTTACCTGATGCCCACGCCCCCTCAAGGATGACATCTACATTTCGATGTACCAACGCAAGATCAATCAACTCGTCCCGATCTTTTTGTGTCACAAATGCTAAAGCCACCGCCGCAGATACGGCAGTGGTAGTGTCTTCAGGATTCTGATCTTCTAATAAACTTCTTATTCGACGCATCCCATCCTGTGAATCGAATGGATGAAACGCTTCGTCATCGGCGAGCGAAACTTGATTCGCAACGCCCAACAACTTTATGCCGATAGCTCCCTGCGGAATGTTCTTTGAAAGGAAACGGAAAAGCCTGTCACGATGCGGATGAGAGTCGACATACTGCAACAATACATGATTCCATTGGTAACTATCCGAATGGAAGGAACCCTTTGCCACCTCGATCACTTTATTCGTACCCTCGAGAGTTCCGGAAGCGGCGAGCAACTGTAAAAGCTTAAAAAGTAAAGGCGATCCAAATTCTTCCTCATCCGTCGTCCGCTTCTGATCAAAGATGCGGATAAACAACGGAACTCCCTGCTCCAAAAATACTGGCATTGCAGGAACGGATGGATCTGAAATCGTGTCAAACAAACTCACCAATGTGTAAGCTGGTGATGAATAGTCACCCTTCAAGCTCTCCAAAGGAATAGAAGCCAACGCGTCGATCACAGCTTGCGCATCACTTCGCGAAATCAACTCGTAGGAGTCTAAAGCACTTATACGCGAAGATAACCCATCATCAATTCCTGCATCGATCGCTTTTCGTAAACGACTCTGCCCATAAACAACAGGTAACGCCGTCGTTATCGAAATCACGAAAAACAAAAGGTATTGCAAAGCAATTCGATAGAAAGGGGAAAGATTTCGATGGTTCATAAAGACCTGCAAACGACTTTGTAGGATGCGCAACAGACGGGACGAGCAATTAATCAATATCTCAACCTATAGTAAGAAATTCAATATCTTGATCCCTTCAGGTTGATTTTCTTCGTGCCATGATACAACACCGATTACACCACGACACATCCACAAAAACAAAAATCGTCGATTCTTAACGCGTCCCTCCACTCGAATTTAGAATGCTATCTGCGTTCTTTGGCTTTCGGTGGCGGGACTCGCACACCGATGAGTATCTTCCATACCGCACCGAACAAGTCGCATACGGACTTCCACTGCCGATGTCGAGCGAGACTTATAGACTCTCGCAGCGCCGTTAATAACCAAAGCACTTGAGCATGCCAAGGCCTGTAGGTTTTGTGGTAGAAGTAATGACTGCTGGATTGTTTTAGGTACCATCGCCAAGGTTCAGACTTTTCCTTTTTCGCTTCGTCGTCTAAGCCATGCCAAGTCAACGCGGCACTATCGCACCAAGTTTGCCAACCGGCGCGTTGCAAACGCAGGCATAGATCCAAGTCTTCGCAATACATGAAAAAACCGGGGTCAAATAGACCCACTTCACGCAATGCATCGCTGCGAAGCAACATGGCATGCCCCCAAAGATAATCCACTTGGCGGGGTTGATTGTCGGATGGATTATCCGGTTTTCCGTATCCTGGTATCCGCTGCCATAACGGAAGCCATGTGCGATAGGCTCCGTTGTAGTGAAGCTTGGGAGTCCGAACTGAACTCGATGAGGTGTGTGACATCGCGAGACATAACGTCTTGGGACCGAGCGCTCCTGCTTTCGGGATGCGTTGCGCTAGCGAAACCAAAGACTCAAGTGTCTCTACTTCTAACAATGCATCTTGATTGAGTAGAAAGATGTAATCGACGTCGCGATCTAATCCGATTTGCATCCCTCGGTTACAAGACGCACCAAATCCTTCATTCTCATCGTTCACATAAAACTCAACGTTCGGGAAGGTTTGCATGGCAGCCTGAACCGATCCATCCGTCGATGCATTGTCAATGACAATGGTGCATTGCGGTGGGTAACTGCTTTTCGCAAGCGTACCGAGGCATTCAAGCAAGCTATCGCCACCTTGAAACGACGGAATCACAACACAGATGCTCGGACGCTCCGTCATTGATAGATTTCCAAAATAGGACGCTATTTGGGGTGAAGAATTCTGGGACTTAGGACCCTCGCAAGAATGGATCCGGCAAATAGGATACCATCAAATTGCAAGTTTGGATCGGTTGAATGTTTCTATGAAATGCGAGTAGTTAGCCCCATCACTACATCCACCGCTCTCCCGTAGCCACCGCTCGCCCGTAGCCACCTCTCGCCAGACGGTGGGCATCTTCCTCGCAACATCCACCGCTTGGCCGTAGCCACCGCTCGCCAGACGGTGGAGATTTTCCTCGCAACATCCACCGTTCACCCGTAGCCACCGCTCGCCAGACGGTGGAGATCTTCCTCGCAACATCCACCGCTTGGCCGTAGCCACCGCTCGCCAGACGGTGGCGATCTTCCTCGCAACAGCCACCGTTCGCCCGTAGCCACCGTTCGCCAGACGGTGGGCATCTTCCTCGCAACTTCCACCGCTTGGCAGCGGGTGGCTACGATGGGTGTAGCCACCGTTCACCAGACGGTGGGCATCTTCCTCGCAACCTCCACCGCTTGGCAGCGGATGGCTACGATGGCCGTAGCCACCGTTCGCCAGACGGTGGGCATCTTCCTCGCAACATCCACCGCTTGGCAGCGGGTGGCTACGATGGGTGTAGCCACCGTTCGCCAGACGGTGGGCATCTTCCTCGCAACTTCCACCGCTTGGCAGCGGATGGCTACCATCAGTGTGGGGATCGCAATAAGAAACCTCAACGATCCTCAAGCGATCCAGCCACATCCCACCGCTCGAGTTCCGAGAAAAACAGCGGCGAGCTGCCCAGGTGAAACTCCAAAGACATCTCCTTGGAACTCCACTTGAAACTCACCGTTGGTTTGCCGTGTCACTACCGCAGCCTCGGGTGACGAATTGTACCGAATTTGAACCAATGCCTCTGTAGGTTGATCAATGGGAAAATCGGTCAACCAATTCGCTTCGGTCGCTCGAAGCATTCTGCGCGCGAGAGCCTCATGCGGACCGATCACCACACGTCGCGATGGTCGATCAATCGACACCACAAAGTAAGGTGAACCCATGGCAACGCCAATCCCCTTGCGCTGTCCAATCGTAAACCCTTCAATCCCAGGATGGCGACCAACTACCTTCCCTTCCGTAGTAACGATTTCACCCGATGTATCTACCGGACTTTTCTGCCGAACAAATTGCGCATGCAATCCAGAAGTAACAAAACATATCTCTTGGCTGTCTCGCTTCTCCGCAACACGCATTCCCAATTCCCCTGCAATGCGCCGTATCTCTGATTTGTGATAACCACCGACCGGCAACATCATCCTCGGCAGCAAACTACGGTCGATACCAGTTAATACGTACGCTTGGTCTTTGTCGTCATCCAATCCACGATGCAACTCCCACTCTCCCCTCGTTTCGTTGGGAGGCAACATCCGAGCATAATGCCCAGTAGCCACATACTTCGCATCGATCGCGTCCGCGTAATCAAACAATCGCCCGAACTTGATCCAATTGTTGCACTGCACGCAAGGGTTCGGAGTACGCCCCTGTTGGTACTCGTCAACGAAGTAATCGACAATCCGCCGAAACTCGGATTCCAAGTCGAGGGCATAAAAAGGAATACCAAGCTTGTCGGCAATCCGCCGAGCATCGGCTGCATCGCTCGCTGAACAACACCCCTGTTTGTGATCGAGGCGACCTTCGAGGATCGGCAACAACGGATTCGGTTTGCCATCTCCCAATTCACAAGCTTGACTCGATTTTTCCCCGTGCCGCATGAACACACCGGTGACTTCGTAGCCTTGCTCGAGAAGCAAATGGGCAGCAACGCTAGAATCGACCCCTCCGCTCATTGCCAAGACGACACGACGCTCCGACATGCGATTCCAGTTCCTTTTAATGAAATTCAGGGAGATCCCCGTTCGATCGCCCGCCAAAAAATAGCACGGCAGGCGTGCTGTGTGGCATTGTATCCAGAAACCCAATTCTTGGCGCAAGATTCTTACCAGACAGGAATC
>JBIJCS010000339.1:0-5603 GCA_044344575.1 Pirellula sp.
ACAGACGAACGTGCCTCGAGAAGCCCCCTCCCTATTTTCCGAGTTCCTGAGAATGGATTACACTGCTGGTTTTCCAAAACGTTGCTCCCCCGCTTTCCACTGCGACGTCCTTCGATCGACCTAACTTGAAACTCAAGGCTCCAGCCTATGCTTACCAGCAAACTCATTCATCCGACCATTTCCCGCATTTTGGGCGAAGCCGGCCACCACGCGACGATCTTGATTGCTGACGGAAATTATCCGGCGTCCAGCAAACGAGGCCCACGCTGCGAATTGGTCAGCCTGAATCTAATGCCCGGCCTAGTGACTTGCGATCAAGTCCTCCAAGCCATTCTTTCCGCGATCCCAATCGAAGCGGTCTCGGTGATGATGACAGAAAAGTCGGGGCCCTACGCGTTGGAATCGGATCCACCGGTTTGGAGCGAATACCGTCATACAATCAAAAATGCCGGCCTCGATCTGGAACTGAAACCCATCGAAAAATGGCAGTTCTACGATGCCGTGGCTACCCAAGACCATGTCCTGACCGTTCAGACCGGTGACACTCAACGCTATGCAAACATTTTGCTAAGCGTCGGTGTGCGTATGTTCCCTCAAGGCGAATAAAGGCAAAGCGACCATGTTATTGTCTCCACACAAAAGGCGGTCAGCCGTCTTCATGACGGTCGTTGCATGGTTGACCCACTGGGCACTCGACGTCCGATCGACGGCTCAAGATTTTCCTGTCACTCGATTTCGCGGAAACGACGGCACTGGATTTTTTCCAGCATGTCGTGTCCCAATTCCATGGAAAGAAGAATCCGTCACCAAACTGGATGTACCAGGTATTGGAAATGGCTCTCCAGTGATTTGGGAGTCCGAAGGCAAACCGCGCCGAGTCTACTTGCTCTCCGCCGACGCCAAAGATGCCTCTCGATACGTTGTTGCAATCGATATTCCCAGCGACCCGCAAGTCCGACCTGAAATCGTTTGGAAGAAGACCTTCGCATCGGCGAAACATCGTTTGCATCAATTCAGTACCTACGCTTCTTCCACTCCCGCCGTAGACGCTCAAGGTGTTGTCGTCGCTTGGGGAGATCCTGAGCATGTAATCGTCAAGCAATTCAGCCACGACGGCGATGAGCTTTGGTCGCGAGATTTCGGACGTTATGTCTCTCAACACGGTTTCGCTTCTTCCCCTATCCTCGTCGATGACAAAGTCATCTTGCTCGATAGCCAAGATGCCGAAGAGCTCGAACCAGGTGTCGCACCGGGAGAAGACACGATGCTTGCGCTCGATCGCAAATCCGGGGCAACGGTATGGGAAAAGAAACTGCCAACAAAAAGAGTCTGCTACGGAGTCCCAAACATCCGTGTGTTTCCCGATGGGAAAAAAGAACTCGTATGCGCTACGACCGGACTAGGAATCTTCGGAATGGATCCCCAAACAGGAAATATCCTCTGGAACCACGACTGCTTTAAACAAAGGGTCTGCTCGTCAACGGTCCTCGCAGGTCCATTGGCAATCGCCACCCACGGGTCCGGTGGTGGACGAGACAATTTGCTCGTCGCTTACGATATGCAAACCCAAAAAGAACGATTCCGAATTCAACGCGCAGCTCCGTACGTTCCCACTCCCGTCGTTGCCGGTGATTTGATGTTCCTCTGGTCCGATGCCGGTGTCGTCTCTTGCGTGCGGCTAAGCGATGGCACTGTGCGATGGAGCGAACGTGTCGGCGGAAACTTCTTTTCCTCGCCGATTCTCCTTGGGGATCGACTGGTCAACGTTTCCGACACGGGCGAAGTAACCGTTCTGCGTGCCAGCGAAGCCTACAACAAACTTGCGTCCATCTCCACAGATTCCGTCGTCCGAGCAACCCTCGTTCCCGCTAACGATCTCCTCTTGCTTCGCACCTATGAACAACTCTGGATCATTCGCGAATAGTTACTGAGCACAAGCTACATGAAAATCCTCTACGACCAAAATGCCATTCGCATCGGGATCGAAAAACTCGGCGAAACGTTGAGAAACGAGTACGCTCAACGACCTATCACCGTCGTCGGCATCATGACCGGTAGCGTCGTCATGCTGGCAGACTTGATCCGACACCTCGACATGCCGTTGCGAATCCAACTGATTCGCGCATCGTCGTATCGCGGTGGAACTTCCTCCGGCCATCTGCAAATCAGCGAACTCGATCAATTGGATATCGTCGACCGAGATGTGCTACTGATCGATGACATCTTCGACACAGGCAAAACGCTCGTCGAGGTAACCAATTACTTGCACGAGCTCAAGCCTCGGAGTGTAAAAACCGCCGTCTTCTTAAACAAACAAGGAACAGCCCAAGTATCGATACAACCCGACTATAGCGTCTTTCGCATCCCCAACGAGTTCGTCGTTGGCTACGGACTCGATTACGATGACTTCTACCGCAATCTGCCCTATGTAGGTGTCATGGAACCGCAAGATATCGAAGATCATCGGAAACGCTTGCAAGCGACGGGGCAACCGAGGTAGCGATGGCCGTGGCGGAGTATCGGGCAACATCAAGCAATGATTCGCGGTCGAAATTGCGATTGCTGGTCGTCAGCCGCAAAGTTTGGCCGATCGCAGAAGAATCAGCCTTGCGATTGATGCACTGGGTGGATCACTGGAAAATACTCGGGGTCGAAACGGAAATTCTCACCGCCCGTTGGAACAAAAACTGGCCAGCGACCGCCAGCGTCCGTGGTGCTACCATCCATCGATTGGTCCCCCCACCTTCCTCTCATTGGAATGAAGGTGCCTTTCAACGGAGCGTTGGCAATTGGGTGCAGAAATTCAGCTCCAACTTCGATGCTCTCTATATTGACTCCACAGACGGAATCCTCCCGAACCTCGCTGCCAAGTGCAAAAGTCTCGAACTACCCTGCATCGTGCGAGTCCAACAAGAGTTCCAGCCACATTCTCGACCAAGAGGATTTGGTAGCATCACCACATCGGTCGATAGCGGATTACGCCAAGCGGATGCAATCATTACACCCTCTTACAGTAAAGCCCGAGAGCTTGCGGAACTGGGTATCTCTCAATCCTCGATCACTCTCATCCCAGATCTTGTCCATCCAGGGATCACCCGCTCCGCCAACGAAAAACAGCAAGCCGGCAATGCTCTATTCCACGCCTCCAGTGACTTTGTCGTTCCCGGCTTTACCGACCTCGCAATCCATTTCGGCGATTCTTCCTTTCCACAGTTACAACCGGTTCTCAAAGCAGTCTGCGATCTCTTGGACCGCGGACACCCTATTCGACTATGGCTTGTAGGGATCCGACAAGATACTTCGCAAATCTATGAATGGATCAAATTGCGCGGTTGGCATCGAGAAATACTCCTCTTCGACGGCTTCGATGTCCTCGATGATCTGATTCAAGCGGCAGACTTGGCGATCGTCTCGAACCCGCAACACTCCTTGCAGTATTCAACCAATTTGTTATTACAATCCGCTATTCCAACCATCGTTGCCCAATCGCCAACCACCGATGAATGGATGCCAGAAACCCCGTTGCTCAAGACATTTCATTCCGCCGAAAGTTTAACATCGCAGCTTCATGACTGGATTGGACACCGCCAACAGTGGAATCAAGAAGCGGTAGCGTTGCGGAGTTTTTTTCATCGACATTTCCCATTTGAGCATGCTCTCGACCGCTGGAATTCTATTTTCCAAACGATCGCTGCACGCAGTCGAGGCCGCTCGTGAGTAATTCTCAACGCATCAGACTCTGCTTGATCATCCCTACGCTCGATCGCGGCGGCGCAGAGAAACAGCTTTCTCTTCTTGTTCGCGGCTTAGATCGCCAAACCTTCGATCCCTCGGTACTTGTCCTCACCCGCTCAGGCCCCTTGGAAGAGGAGCTGAAACAAGCCGATGTTCCTGTACATTTGATCGGCAAACATGCTACCGGTGACCCATTTGCATGGATCAAACTCTATCGGAAACTCAAAGTACTCAAACCTCATGTCGTGCACACGTGGCTTTTCGCCGCCAATGCGTATGGCCGCAGTGCCGCTCTCGCAGCCAGAGTCCCCGTCGTCGTCGGTTCCGAACGATCGGTCGACCCCTGGAAAGGAACTTGGCAACTGACCATCGATCGCGCTTTGGCCAAACGAACTCAAGGGATATCTACCAATAGCCAAGGTGTGGTGGACTTTTATGATTCCAAGGGTATTTCTAGGAATCACTTCACTGTCATCCCTAACGGTATTCCTTCCCGCAGTTCAGCGTTGGACATTCCTCGTGAAGAAGCATTCCGCAGATTAGGAATCCCACAGAACCATAAACTGATACTATCCATAGGCCGACTCTGGCCGCAAAAAGGATACAAGGATCTCATCTGGTCCGCGGATATGCTGAGCGTCCTACGCGGTGACGTGAGCTATGTCATCATCGGAGAAGGCCCTGAACGAGAACGACTCGAAGAATTCCGCGACAATATCCGGGCCGCCAAAAACGTTCATCTCGTAGGACACCGAGACGATGTTCTACAAATCCTCCCTCATGCGGATTTGCTCTGGAACGGAAGTCTCTATGAAGGACAATCCAACGTATTGCTCGAAGCAATTCAATCGGGCGTCCTAGTCATCGCAACAGACATTCCTGGTAACCAAGACCTAATAAAAAACGAAACCTCAGGCTACTTGTTCCCATTAGGTGACGTCGACCGATTGATGCGATTATCCCATCAATTGCTCGATGACACTTCCTTGCGAACTACGATCATTGCAACTGCAAAAGAACAACTGGAAAATCAACACTCCGTTTCCGCGATGGTTCAAGCCCATCAAGCGTGGTACCGAAAGCTTCTTCATCGATGAAACCAAACTTTGACTCTGATTTTATTTCCCTTCGATCCGCCATTTGTGACGATTCCGTCTCGTTACCAGAGGCCATGGTCGAAGCCCTCCGTAATCCCATCGAGTATCCATCGGTCGATCTCGCATTTGTACCCGGTGATCGACTCGTCATCGCGCTGCACGAAAGCCTCCCTGACCCCTTTCAAATTGCAACCCCTGTCCTCGATTGGCTTATCCGCCAACTAGCAGAAAAACAAGTTTCTATCACGCTGGTGATCCCAAAGCTCTCCAACGCAGACAACTCAGAAGCGAAACTACCAGATCAACTCCGACAATGGCTCGAACAACACCATCCAGAGCTTTCATTAATCATCGGTAGTCTTACGGAGGACGATTCAACAGAAACTGCGCCGGTGCCGCATGAAGTGATTCGTGTGGTCTACCACTCCCCGGATGACGCTCAATCGCTTGAATACATCGCCGCCTCCGACGCCGCAGAGCCGATGTACCTTCAACGCGAGTTGGTCGAAGCGGATTTCGTCATCCCAATCTATCGCTGGCTAGAACCAAGCGATCCACGTAGTACCGACCCCTTCGTTGTGCTCCCCGCTTTTGCCGATAGATCCACCCAACAATACTATGCCAAACGGTGGTTGCTCCGCACACCAAACGTTCCGGACGAAGATATAAACCACCAATCCGGATGGCTTCTCGGTGTGCAATTCACGATCGCAGTCGTACTGAACCACGATGGAGATGTCGGACTGGTAGCCGCAGGAAATCCAGAACGTG
>JBIJCS010000046.1:0-14538 GCA_044344575.1 Pirellula sp.
GGCGATGGTTATTTGGGTTAGCGGGGTTTCCGGCGGTATTGGGTTTATTTGCTTTGTTTCTTGTTCCGGAGTCGCCTACATGGTTGGTCCATCGAAAAGGGGTGGGGAGTGGTGCAGTTCGTGGAGATGGTACATCAGGTGCGGAGCGTGTAGTGTTGGGGGCATTGTTTCGGGGAGGGATGTGGCGTGGGACGAGTTTAGCAATGGTGGTTGCGGCGATTCCTTTGGTATCGGCTTGGTCTGCTAGCAAATGGATGATTCCTTGGGCCGATTCGGTGGCGAGTGGAGTGGATGTAGGGTACAAGTCAGCGACACAGGGTTGGTGGGCATTGGGAGCGACGTTAGGAAGTTTTTTCGGAGCGCAGATTGCTGTGTGGTTTGGGGCGAGGTGGAGTTATTTCTGGATTAGTTTGTTTTCGGTTGTGGTTACATTGTGGATGTTTTTGGGGACAGCACCGTTGGAGGCAAGTTTTCTGCCGACGGTATTTGTTCAGGGGTTGGTAACCACGTTCTTTTTTGGATGGTTAGCGGTGTATTTGCCGGGTTTCTTTCCGTTGGAGGTGCGTGCGACGGGGAGTGGGTTGGCGTATAACGTGGGTCGATTTGCGACGGCTTTTGGGGTGTTGGCGACGGGAAGTTTGTTAGCCACGTTTGGGAACAGTTACCCGAGCATTGGTGCGGCTTGCGGGGGGCTGTATGGACTTGGCTGTTTGGTAGCTTGGTGTTGTCTATCTGGGGTTATTGGTGGGAGTGCCGTGGGCACTAGAGAGAAGGGGAGTGCCGTTGGCTCGAGAGAGTTGAAAGGAGAAAGTCGAAAGTAGAAATGGGCGCGCAAAATGCTCGGTGGTTTGATTTGCTTCGCGGCAATTTCCCCGTAGCCACCGCTCGCCAGACGGTGGAATGTGTTGCATGGTTGAATTGGTATGTTGTGCGGTCCGTTGTTTGGACCGCTGCACATACCGTACGATGTCCCAAGAATGCCAGTCGGAATTGCGAGTTTTGGGATGAAATCGAGAAGTCGATTTGGTGGACTTGGGCTACCTTTTCGGGGTTGAATTCGTTAGAGTCCGGGTCATGTGGAAGCAGTTACTACGAGCGAGGAAAGCGATAGGGATACGGGAGCAATCCAGGCCGATTGCTGAGCATCAGACGTATCGGTTTTCGGATCGGATTGCGTATTGGTGTTTTCGTTTGCTTATCGCAGTATTGCAGTCGTTGTCGTTGGAGCGAGCGGAGCGGTTGGCTAGTTTGATCGCAGGGTTTCTGACTCGGGTTGCACCGATACGGGGGAGATTGGTTCGGGAGAATCTCAAGCGAGCGTTTCCTGATTGGGAGCCTGGGGTTGCGATGCAGACGCAGCGAAAGATGTGGGAGCATTTGGTCTTGATGGTATGTGAAGTGGCTTTAGCACCGCGCAAGATACATCGAGAGAATTGGCATGAGCACTTTCGTGTTTCGCTGGAGGATCGTCGGACGATGATTCGTATTGCGTTGGATCGGCGTCCGAAGGTGATGGTTTCGGGGCACTTTGGGAATTTTGAATTAGCGGGTTACGTTACGGGAGTATTTGGAATTGGGACGACGGCGATTGCCAGGCCGTTGGACAATGGTTTTGTGCATGACTATATCAATCGATTTCGGTCTTCCGGTGGGCAGTACATGTTGCCCAAAACGGGGAGTGCGGCGGACGTAGAGGCTTTGTTGCAACGTGGAGGCGCGTTGTCGCTTTTGGCTGATCAGTATGGTGGTCCGAAGGGGTGTTGGGTCGAATTTTTGGGGCATCCTGCTTCGTGTCACAAGGCGTTGGCGTTATTTACGTTGTCCAGCGGTGCACCGATGATGGTGTGTTCGAACGTTCGCTTGGGTGCGGCTTTAGATTTCGAGTTGAAGGTATTGGGAGTTGCAGACCCTCAGAAGGAGGAATGCCCGGATTCCGTTACTGCGATGACGCAGTGGTACAACCGATGTTTAGAGAGTGCAATTCGAATGCATCCTGGTCAGTATTGGTGGGTGCATCACCGCTGGAAGGGGGTACCGCCAACGAAGAAGCGGGTGGCGGTGGTTGAGGAGTTGCGAGTGGATTCGAGGTGTGAGGGTGCAGGTATTCCGGTGAATTCTTGCAGTGGATCTTGCTAAAGCTACCTTTTTGCCTACTGTACGGTTCGATTTTTACATTTCTCGTACGGGGTATGGATCTATGCCAAAAACGCATCGAGCCTTTGGGTTGAGTATTACCTATCCGGATAACTGGCAGGTCACTGAGGAGACTGACGAAGAGCAAGTGGTGGGGTATCAGGTACAGAGTCCTGCGAGTGCTTTTTTGTCGGTTTATCCGTCTGCTTGGTCAACGACTCCCGAGGCTGCGGTGACTCAAGCGATGGAAGCGATCGGATCAGAGTATGACAACGTGGAGAGTGCGGAATTCCGTCCGGAGTTGTTGACTTCGTCGGGGGCTTTGGATGAAGTTCATGGGCTTGAGATGTATTTTTATTATTTAGATTTGTTGGTACGGGCCAAGTTGATAGCGTTTCGGGTTCCAGGGCAGACGATTTTGGTTCATTTTCAGGCGGAGGATAGTGAGTTTCGCGGTTTGGAGAAAGTGTTTGATGCGATGTTGTTGACGTTGTGCCAATCGATCGCAGGTAGAGGGTAGCGACCCGCTGCCAAGCGGTGGGTGTGGTGAGGAAGACTTCCACCGTCTGGCGAGCGGTGGCTACGGGAAGCGGGGGGGAGTTGGGAAAATAGACTTTTGGTTTCGATTCGTTAGAATGACCCGCGTCGGGGTTCGGAATGTTTCGGATTGGATCCATCTGTATGGGCCTTGTTATGTCGTTTCAGATACAAAAGGGTAAGGCCCTCGATTCGCTGAATTTGACTCCGTTGATTGATGTTGTGTTTTTATTGTTGATTTTCTTTTTGGTTGCGACGCAGTTCGCGCAGGATGATCAGCAGTTGCCGATCAAGTTACCATCGGCTCAGTCTGCGGTACCGATGACGATTGAACCGGAAGAGATTGTTGTGCATATTGCGCGGGACGGTTCGATGATGGTTCGAGGGAAGTTGGTTGACATCTCCGAGTTAGAAGCATTGTTGCGGCAGTCGGTTGTGGACAATCCGATTCAGCAAATTGTGGTATTGCGAGGGGACAAGCGAGTTGAGTTTCAAACGATCGTGACGCTGGTTGATTTGTGTAATCGATTGAAGATACCATCGTATCGTTTTACTACGGCGAGTCCTTCGGATGTGGAGCAGGGGAGTGCGGATGGGGGTTCGGCGGTGGAAGGGGTTCCATGAAGCGTTTTTCTCGCTCCAGTGTGTGGCTTCTGGATTTAGCCTTGGTACTTTTTGGGCTGTTGGTGCTGTTTCTTGTTACGCGCATTTTGCGGTTCGACGATCCGAGTCTTTTGAGCAATGCTTGGACTTATTTTCTGCTTGTTCCGACGGTATTGATTGGTTCAGCGATGCTTGCGAGGGTTCTGCTATCTGAGCAAGCGGAGCGTTCGATCCAAGCGGGATTCTTGTTGAGTGTGTTGGTGCATTTAGGTTTGACTTATGTGGCGCTGCATACGGTTTTATTTGCGGGTTCGGGGAGTCAGGGAGAGCAGCGAGCGGTAGCCCAGGCGAACAAGAAGCGGTTGTTGGAGGCTTCGCGAGCTGCATCGTTTGTGTCTTCGGTTGAGCGGATGCAGGTGGATGGTAAGGTATCGCAAGCGAAGCCTGATTATCTTCGGCCTGTGGAGGTCGAACAGACGCTGGAAGATTCGATCGATTTTCAGTCGCAGACTCAAGCGCCGCGAGCGTTGGAGCGACTGGATCGCGACCGGTTTGAGTTACCGCTCGAACCGACGCTACAGGCCGGAGTTGAGTTGGGGGACACGCAAAGAGCGAACGATGGGTTCAGTGAGCCAGAGCTTGTAGTTACCGAGATGGAGCGGATAGGGCGTCCTGAGAGTCAGGAGCGATTGGAGCAGGCGCAGGGCCAACGCAAGATTGAGTATGAATCGGCGTTGGTGGATGCTGGAGTTCAAGAGGATGTGATGGTGGGGCGTACGCCGTCTTTGGAGCGATTAGCTCCGTCGAGTTCTTCGGCATCGGCATTGGCGGAGGGTTTTTCGCAGATTGCGATACCGGGGATGACAGAGGTTGGCAGTTCAGTGCGGGGAGCGATGCGAGTGGGGAGGGGAGGGGTAGGGCCATCGGAGCAGGTGCCTTTACCAACGTTAGACGATGGCTTGCGGGGGCTTGAGAGGCCTGAGCTTAAGGGAGTTTTGGAGAGGCGGATCGATTCGATGGGTCGGGCGAGCAGGGTGCCGATCCCGACGCAGAATTTGCAGGGTGAACAGCGTTTGGAGGAAGTACAGGGTGAGCAGGGTGGCATGGAGGGAGGGGGCAGCGTAGCAGGTGCAACCAACGGTGTGGAGGCGAGTACCGATTTGGCTACGATGCTTGCGGATCGTGTGCAGACGCGAGTTAGCCGGGAGGCTGCAGGGGGGTTAGCTGGGGGGGTGGCGAGCAGTTTAGATTTTGGAGCGATTGATCCGTTGGCTATGTCGATGGCTACTGGCGTAAGCGGTTCTTCTGGAGGGCGTGGCAAAGGGAAGGGGGATGTTGATTCTATTGAGGGACGGGAGCGGGTTGGAATCGAGGTTGGGGGTAATAGTGCGACGATTGGTGGAATAGCGTCTGAGGCGGAGTCTTTGAGTCAATTTCGTCGACCGATAGGTAGGGTGGCGAGTGGAGTGATGGGGATGAAGGAGTTGGTGCCTATTCCAGCACCGGCCTTTGAGCAGAGGATGCGTCGGATCGATGATCTTGGTTCGGGTGGTGAGACGCGTGTGGAGTTTGGCGACGAGTTGCGAGCGATGGGGCCATTGGGGCCGCAGACCGAGTTAGCGATTGAGCGGGGGTTGGAGTTTTTGGCTAAGTACCAGCGCAGCGATGGTTCTTGGCATTTGGAGGATTACGGCCGAGGGACGTTGATGCGGAGCGACACAGCGGCGACTGCGTTGGCTTTGTTAGCGTTTCAGGGGGCGGGTTATTCCCATGTGCAGGCCAAGCATCGGGATGTATGTGGTAGGGCGTTGACTTATTTGCTTGGTGGTCAGAGGCCGAATGGGGATTTGTATCGTCCGATGGACGAGGCATCGGACCGCAACAGTTGGTTGTACAGTCATGCGATTGGATCGTTAGCGTTGTGTGAGGCTTACGGGATGACGCGCGACGAGACGTTGCGGTCAGGAGCGCAGAGAGCGATTGATTTTTTGGTAGCGAGTCAGGATGTGAAGGAGGGGGGGTGGCGTTATGCGCCACGGGTCGGCAGTGATACGAGTGTGACGGGTTGGGCGATGATGGCATTGAAGAGTGCCGAGTTGTCGGGTTTATCGGTGCCTGAGCCAACGTACGATCGAATTTCAGGGTGGTTAGATCGATCGCAAGGGAGTGGAGAGGGGCAGGGGTATTTGTATCGTTACAATTATTTGGCTAATACGCCGGAGACGGAGCATGGTCGGGTACCAACGCCGGTGATGACGAGTGTAGGTTTATTGATGCGACTGTATTTGGGTTGGGATCGGGAGCATCCGATGATGCTTCAGGGGGCGCAGTGGTTATCGGCACGCAGACCGACACTTGGGACGAAGCAGGTACCGCAGCGGGACACTTATTATTGGTATTACGCAACGCAGGTGATGTTTCACGTAGGAGGTGAGAGTTGGAGGGGGTGGTACGAAGCGTTGTATCCGATGTTGATAGAGACGCAGGTATCGGAAGGGATCTATGCGGGGTCGTGGGAGCCGGACGGTCCGATTCCGGACGCTTGGGGGGCTTATGCTGGCCGGTTGTATGTTACGACGATGAATTTGCTGTCGTTGGAGGTGACTTATCGTCATTTACCGATTTACGAGGCGGTTGTGCGGTAGTTGAATTTGTCAGTTGCCGCATTGTGCGGGTGGATTACGTTGTCCCGGATGTGACCTAATCGGGTATGATTGGGGGATGATTTTCTTGGAAACGGACGGGTGATATCGATGATTGAGTTAACGAATTTTGGAAAAGACTATGGTGAGTTCACTGCGGTCGGTTCCATCGATATGAAGATTGAAGCGGGGGAGTTATTTGGATTCATAGGCCCGAATGGTGCGGGTAAGAGCACTTCGATTCGGTTTCTTGCGACGTTGCTGAAGAGCAGTCGGGGGGATGGATCGGTCAATGGATATAGTGTGAACAAGCAACCGATGGAGGTTCGTCGCAGTATTGGATACATGCCGGACGACTTTGGGGTGTATGACGGGATGAAGGTTTGGGAGTTTCTTGATTTCTTCGCGGTGGCTTACAAGATCCCACGGACGCAGCGGAAGAAAATCATAGGCGATGTGTTAGAGTTATTGGATTTGACCCATAAGCGAGATGATTTCGTCAATGGGTTATCGCGAGGGATGAAGCAGCGGTTGTGTCTTGCGAAGACGCTTGTGCATGATCCACCGGTATTGATCCTTGACGAGCCGACGAGTGGTTTAGATCCTCGGGCACGGATTGAGGTCAAGGCGTTGCTTAAAGAGTTACGAAAGATGGGTAAGACGATCTTGATCAGCAGTCACATCCTTTCCGAATTGGCGGATTGTTGTACCTCGATTGGCATCATTGAGCGGGGTCAGTTATTGATGCATGGGCCGATTGATTCGGTGTATCGGCAGATTCGTCGCAACCGCATTGTAGAGATACGTTTTATTGCGAATCAGGATGCGGGTGTATCGATTTTACGAAGTGATCCGGCGATGCGGGATTTAAGTATTGATGGGAATCGAGTAACAGGCGAGTTTGAGACCGATGATGCCGGATTGGCGGCGTTGATGAAGCGATTGGTGGATGGTGGAGTTCAGATGCGTTCATTTACGGACAAAGATCCAACGCTTGAGGATGTCTTTATGTTGGTGACGAAGGGGCTTGTGGCTTAAATCCGGTCCCGCGTTGGCTGGATTGATTTTTTGTGGAGAGCAAGGTTGGAATCGATGAAGAAAGCTCTGGCTTGGGTATTGATTGGAATGGTCAAGTTTTACCAGAGAGCGATAAGTCCGTTGTTGTGGAGTCAGTGTCGTTTTACGCCGACGTGTTCGCAATACATGATCGAAGCGATCGAGAAGCATGGGGCATTGCGAGGAGTTGGGAAGGGTGTGTGGCGAATTTTGCGTTGTCATCCGGGGACAAAAGGTGGATACGATCCGCCTTGATGGAAGAATCCCTTATTCTTAGTCGGGGCATTCATGATGGGGATTTAGAAACGGGACCTAGTTGTTGGATGGTGCGGGTTTCTCGAGTTCTAATTTTAGCCATTGGTGGTCGGAAGCCAGGGAGGGGAACCCGACTTGGCGATCGATCACGTTCCAACGACTTGAGAGCAAGGCGTGGTCGATGGGGATACCGAGGATACCGAGTCCGGTGGGCCAGGTTGCGAAGTATCCGCGGAAGTTGCGAGAGTCTTTGAGGGAAGCTGATTCGAGGAGTTTTAGGAATGGGGGGCTCCAAGGGGTGATATTTAGGTCACCGATGATGACGACATCTCCTGGTTGGTTATTGGCCCAGGTACCTGCGGCTTTGAGTTGTTTATCGCGACTTAGGAAGCGGCTATCGAGGTTTGGGGAGGCGGTGTGAAGGGCGAGTAGGTGGGTGGATTCGTTTGGAGCGAGTTGTGATGGAATGTGAGCCGCGATGGCTGGGTAGCCTTCATCGGCGAGGTTTAGGACTTCGAAGGTGGCTTGTGGGAATTTTGTCAGGACAGCGAGTCCACGCGTGTTGGTTCTGGGGAACCAATACGAATGGGGATATGATTTGCGAAGGGGGCGTAGATTTTGGGTGTGTTCTGGGGTGAGTTCGATTAAGACGACGATATCGGCTTGAGCATCTTCGATGGTTTGCAGGAGTTCGTCGGTGTTTTGGTTTCCCAAGAAGATATTCCACGAGAAGATCGACAGTCGTTCTTGTGGGTTTGTTGAGTGTTGGGTAGTGGTAGAGAGTTTTGGCAGAGGGAGTTTATGGAGGGGAAGAGCTGTCCAGGGGGAGGTGACCGAGGAGAGGTAGAGGGCGGGTGGGAGAAGAACCAGGGTGTTAAGAAGTTTCCAGTGCCATGGTGTGGGGGTGTTAGTGAGCCATCGGACGAGTGCACGGATAGCGATGTAAACCCAGAGGGTAGCGTTGATATGCCATACGCAGTGGGTGATCATTTCGAAGATCGAATTATCGGACCATTGTCGATGAGCGTAGAGTGCGGCCCAAGCGGGAGAGGCCACGATGACGGAGCAGAGGAAACCGGCGAGCATTCCGCAGGTCCAACGGTTTTGGCCGTCCGTCGTTCTTTTTTGAGGGGGTTTTTGTGAGTTGGGGGCAAGATCCATTTCTGTTTTCCGGTTTAGCCGTTTTCCGATTCGATACCGTAGATCCAGACTTCCTTTGGAAGGAGTTCAAGAGTCTCTAGGAGTCGGAGGGTTTCCAGGATACCTAAGGCGTGAGAAGAGCAGTAGGAGTGAAGTGAGGCTGTAGTGGGGATATTTGGCCATTGCCAGCGGTGGATGGTTGGATTGGGGTTAGGATTTGGAGAAGGTGTTGGGGAGGGCGGAGGCGCAGAAGTATTGATACATGCGTCGATAAAGATCCAGGCGACGTTGAAAGAGGTTCTTTCAGTGGGTGTTGGTTGGTTTGGTTGTTGGTCGATAGCAAAGTTGATCAGGTCGGTTGGTTGTCGCAGCGGGACAATTTGTGAATTGGCTGGTAGGGGGTAGAGTCCCAGAGAGGGAAGATCGCTGAGGAATTGCCAGCCGAGTTGATCATTCCCGTGGTGGGATCCGATTCCGAAGATGATGATTTGAGAGGTATCTGGTAATCGTTTTCCGGTGTTCATGAGCGTTCGATGTGGACTTTTAGAAAATGGGTCGAACAACTGATGCAAGGGTCATAGGTACGAACGAGTCGTTCGCAAGCTGCTGCAATTTGCTGGTCGTCTTGGTGAAGAATATTTTGCAGGAGGGAGCGCAGATCGGATTCGATTTGGCCTTGGTTTTGCGAGGTGGGAGGGACGATTTTCGCGAATGTGATGCAGGCTTGTTCGTCGATTTTGTAGCGATGAAAAATCAATCCTCGCGGTGCTTCTGTTGCGTTCAGTCCTGTACCCGCTTGGGTTATTTTTCTGATTTTTGGAGCATCGATTTTGCGAACTTTTTTTAAAATGCGAATCGATTCTTCGAATGCGAACACGACTTCTAGTGCACGTGCGAGAATGCTGTGGTAGGGGTTGCATTCAGAGGGATCGAATTGGAGTTCGTCGAAGAGTCGCAGGGCGGTTGGCGAGAGACGGTGGTGGTTATGGAAGAGGCGTGCGAGGGGGCCGACGAAATAGGTTTTGGGCTTGCATGGGTCGGAGAGGTTTCGGATGCGGCGGGATTGTAGAGCGGTTGAGTGGGGGACTTGGATTTCTTCGAAGTAGTATTCGTAGTTATCGATGGAGATTGGTGGTTGGATGGTGATGTTGTGTAGAGAGGGATTGGGGTTGTGGGAGTGGATAGCTATTTGGCCGGATTCGATTGGATAGTGTTCAGGGTGGGTTAGGGAGACGAAATCGTAGGGATAGCGTTCGTCGGGAAAGGGGAGTGTGGCTAGCCAGCGGGTGGCATCAACGGCCAATGAGAGGCCTTGTTCGAGGGGTGGAATGAGATCGGAGAGTTCATGGGATTTGGGGAGGCGGTGGAAGCCACCGATAGCGATATTGATGGGGTGGATAGCGCGTCCGCCGAGGACTTCGAGGATTCGGTTACCGAGTTGTTTGAGTTTTAGGCCGCGTTGGATTTCGTTGGGGAATTGTTTTGCGAGATCGAGTGCGCTGTGGCAATTGAAGAAGTCTGGGGCGTGCAGGAGGTGGATATGCAGTACGTGGCTTTCGATCCATTCTGCGCAGTAGATCAATCGGCGGAGGAGAGTCAGTTCATTTGGTAGTTGTAGGCCAAGGCATTGTTCGAGGGCTTGCGCTGCGGTGACTTGGTAGGCGATGGGGCAGATACCGCAGATACGGGAGGTGATATCTGGGACATCATCGGCTGGACGGCCTTTGAGGAGGGCTTCGAAGAAGCGTGGGGGTTCATAGATGTTGAGTTGTACGTCTTGGACTTGATCTTCATGGAGTCGGATATTCAGTGCACCTTCGCCTTCGACGCGGGTGAGGATAGGTACACGGATGGTGCGTGGGTTATCGTGCATGAGGATTTATTTCGGTGGAGGTTGGATGGGTGAGAGTTGCCAGAGTCGCAAGGCTTCTTGGCGGAAGGGTGGTGAGGCTGCGTGGAAGGACTGCAGTAGTAACGCTGCTTGGGCAGTCGGTAGATTTGGTTGAAGGATGGAGTGGGACAATGAGGATACATTAGGGTCGTGAGAGGGGCCGAAGCAGGCGAAGCAACCGCGATCGAAGGCGGGGCAGATGGCGCCGCAACCGGCTTGGGTGATCGGCCCGAGGCAAGGCGTTTTCTGGGTTACGACGACGCATACATTTCCGCGTCTTTTGCATGGCTGGCAGACTGATTCGGTGGATGTTTTGGGTCGGCGTCCGGAGGCGAAGGCGAGGATGACTTCGATGAGTTGTTGTTTATCGATGGGGCAGCCACGGAGTTCGAAGTCGACGGGGACGTGGTCTGCGATGGGTGTAGATTGATTGAGTGAGGAGATGAATTCGGGGTGGGCGTAGATAGCGCGTTTGAAATCATCGTGTAGGCCGAAATTGCGTAGGGCTTGGATACCTCCTGCAGTAGCGCAGGCGCCGATGGTGATCAGGATACGGCTTTGAGTACGCAGTTCGCGGATGCGGATTGCATCGTGTTCGGTGGTGATAGAGCCTTCGACAATCGTCAAATCATACGGGCCGTTTTGAAGGTTGCTTGATGCTTCGGCAAAGTGAGCGAACTCGATACGATCCGCGATACTGAGCAGTTCGTCTTCGCAGTTTAGCAGAGTTAATTGGCAACCGTCGCATGACGCGAATTTCATGACAGCGACGCGTGGTTTTTTGGAAGTGGTTTGGGGATCAGGTTTCATTTACAAGTCTTTGATATTCAAGAAGGGTTCAGCGAGATCGTAGCGAAGAACTGGGCCATCTTTGCAGAGGAAGAACGGTCCCCACTGACAGTGACCACAGTATCCTGCACCGCATTGCATGTTTCGTTCCATGGAAATCCAAATGGAATTGGCGGGTATGCCTAGTTTTCGTGCGTTCAGGGCGCAGTAATGCATCATGATTTCCGGGCCGCAGATCAGAACTTTGGTTTGATCGGGAAGAAGTGTTGGGGAGAAGTTCTTTGCGTGGCGGCGTTCGAGAAGCAGTGTGATGGGGCCGAGATTTACGTCCCAAGCGGAGAGTTCAGATGGTGTTGGGGCGTCGGTACTTTGTGGTTGATCGACAGTGATTTCAATGTGGATACCGGCTTGGGCCCATGACGCGAGTTCTTGAGCGTAGAGGATTGTGTGTGGGTTGCGAGCACCTAGGAGGAGTGAGACGGAGCCGAAGCGATCGCGTCGTTTAGCGATTGCATAGATTACGGGTCGCAGGGGAGCGAGACCGAGTCCGCCTGCGAGCAGGAGAACATCATTGCCTTCGAGTGGATCGATAGGCCAAGGGTTTCCGAACGGGCCTCGCACGCCGAGGTATTCACCTGGGTTGAGTTGTGCGATAGCGTTGGTAACACGTCCGACGGCGCGGATGGTATGAAGGAAGCACCCTTGTTGAGGATGTTGGATTGTCAATGGTTGCAGAGGGTTGGGTGGCGAGTGAGGGCCGCAATGGCTGATAGCGACTTCGCCGGCACCGGGCAGGTGTAGCATATTGAACTGTCCGGGTAGAAAGTGATAGTTTTCCGCGAAGGGGCTTGGGTGGAGTTCCAGTTCGATCGTGAAGACATTGGGACAGGAGGGGATGGATGGGTTGAATTCGCAGCGCATGGAGCGCAGGGTGGCTGGGTGTGGTATCCAGGGGTCGTTGGGTTGGGGGATTGGTGGAGGCGTGTGAGATCGAGAGTTGGTCATGGGGCGTTTGGTTCTGGGGTTGGAGCTACGAGTTTGGCGACTTCTGCGGTCAGGTCGATACCGACGGGGCACCAGGTGATACAGCGGCCGCAGCCTACGCAGCCGCTCGAGCCAAATTGATCGAACCAAGTGGCGAGTTTATGGGTGACCCATTGGCGATAGCGTGCACGGATGGTGTTACGAACTGGAGCACCGGAAGTATGGGAAAAATCGGGATTGAAGCAGGAGTCCCAGCGTCGTTGGCGATAGATGGATTCATCGGTCAGATCGTGGACTTCGTCGACGCTTGAGCAGAAGCAGGTTGGGCAGACCATGGTGCAATTTGCGCAGGAGAGGCAGCGAGATGCCACGTCGTCCCAGTGAGGATTTTGGAGTTGCTTCAGTAGGTTTTCCTTGAGGTTTTCGGTTGGAAGAGAGCGTTTCATATTGGATTTGACTTGTGCGACGGTTTGTTTTTCTGACTGAAGTTGATCGAGGGACGCGAGCTGAGGCGAGTATTTTTTGAACAGGAGGTTTGCGATTTCTTGACCGCGTTGGGAGCCGATTCGCAGCAGGTAGGCAGCATCGGGTAGTTCGGTCAGGGCGATGTCGAATTGGTTGTTGTGAGTGGGAGGAAGTTCTGGTCCTGTGTTCATGGAGGTGCAGAAGCAGGTATCGGCGAGTGTGGTGCATTGCACTGCGACGACGAACAAATTGCTGCGCCGAAGTTGGTAATTTGGATCGCAGTATTGGTTATTGATAAAGACGCGGTCTTGGATGGCGATTGCGGCGAGTTCGCAAGCGCGAGCACCGAAGAGAGCAAGAGGTTTGGGTGGAGGGTTACTGGGTATGTTGGGTGAGAGTTGGGAGATAGGAGGGAAGAGGAATTTCTTCCAGGAGTGGGGTCCGACGTTGTATTGAAAGAGTTTTTTATTGGTTTGATCTTTTGTATTGGAGAGTTGGTAGAGCCCTGGAGCTTGGGTGTCGCACCAGTTTTGGGGGAGGTCATCGCTGGAGTTGAGTTCGTCGTAGATGATGGCATGTTGGTCGACGCGGGGGCCAACGACGCGATAATTTTCTTCGATAAGGATTTTGATCAGCGAGTCGATAGCAGGTTGAGGAACAAGCCAAATGGGGGAGGGGGAAGAGGATTGCATTTTGGGTTTAGGATTGGTGAGGGTGGTATAGATCGAGGAGTTGCAAGCGTGTTGCGGTGAGGCGTTGGGAGAGTGCGTTGGTGATTCGTTGGTAGAAAGCCACCCCGAAGGAGGGGTTGGCGTTAACAAGTGCAAGGAGTTGTGGTGAGGGGATTGCGAGGAGTGTTGAGGGTGCGGTGGTATTTGCGGAGCAGGTCATTGGTTGGTTTGGGTTCAGGGCGGACCAAGCGAGTAGTTGACCGGTGCCCAGAGATAGGATGTTTACGTTGGGTCGACCGGGAGCTCGCATTTGGAGATGTATTCGGCCGGACTCGATGAGGAACAGGTAGGGTTGTATCGTGCCTTCCAGAAAGAGGATGGAGTTGGCAGGGACATGGAGTGAGAGGGAGATATTGGCGAGAGAAGTGAGTTCCGATGGACGCAGCAGTTGCGAGCCGAGAGTTGCGAAGGCTTGGGCGAATTCCGAGGGGGCGATTTGCTTTGGGAGAAAATCAGGGGGGAAGTGAGTCAGTCGGGTCATGAGTCGATGGAGGGTGGTGGGTGAGTTACAGGGAGTCCGTGGCGAACTGTTGTTTTTGGGTTGCTAGGGAGATTTTAGGGATCGGAGAGGTGGAAGGAGATAGAGATGGGCGGAAAAAACGGTAGCTGCAAGGGGTAAAGCGAATGAAGGAAAGGGCTGGAAAGCTGGTGTTTTATTGGGGTTTTTGACGATTCGAAAATATTTTGAAAAAAGGTCTTGCATGAAAGGGGGAAGGTCCATATCTTTCTCCTCCCTCGACCAACGCAACGCGACGCGACGCAGTGATGCGAAGCAACGCGGGGTTAGTCGGGATTCGCAGAATGCGATCGAGTGATTGGGCTGAAAAGCTTGGTCATATCACGAAGGGCTCTCGGAGACGAGAGGATCGAAAGTGGGAATCGAAACGCGACAAAGCGAAAAGAAAAACTAAAAACGAGGCTTGACGGTGGCCGACAACAGCGGTTACGATGTTAAGCCCTCAACGACGAGTGAGTGACTTCGGTTGCGAACGAGTAGCAGGTTTCGGCTTGTGAAACGTTGAGATTAATTGATCTTTGACAATCCGGTGGACGAGCCTTCGAGCAACAGACTCTTTCGGGAGTTGTGTTGCAATTGAGAAGTTTTGTGAAATTTAAAAAAAGATGTTTTGTTGACCACGAAACATCGACCGGTTTCAAAACCGTAACTTTGGTTAGACAAGGTTGTTGCTGGTAACAGTGGCGATCTAAGCATACACAAGTGAAGGGTTTGATCCTGGCTCAGAATGAACGTTGGCGGCGTGGATTAGGCATGCGAGTCGCGCGAGAATGTAGCAATACAGGAAAGCGGCGG
>JBIJCS010000445.1:0-4289 GCA_044344575.1 Pirellula sp.
TGACCGAAATACGGACTGCGATGCATGCCGGAGAGAAACCCTTCGACAATGTTCCGAGCACGAATCTCCATCGAGGAGATGCGACGGATGGCTTCAGGATGCAAATAGTTTTTGGAATCGGGCATCTTGCAGCAACTGGTCTTGGGCCGTCGGTGTATTTTGTATCAATTGATCGATCACAGTATCACTTGTGACCCCATCGCTCTCAGCAGCAAAGTTCACCACGATGCGGTGACGTAGCACTGGCTTGGCACAGAACTGCACATCGGAAGTGTCGACATGCGATCGACCCGACAACGCAGCTTTCGCTTTGGCTCCCAAAATCAAGAATTGCACGGCGCGAGGTCCCGCGCCCCAAGCAAGCTGATCAGCGACAAAGTCCGGAATACCAGGCTGACCGATACGGGTCTGTCGCACAATCGCTAACGCGTAGCGAATCACATTCTCGGAAACTTCAATTCCTCGTATAAACTCCTGCAGTGCTAAGATCTCTGGACCCTGTAACACGGCTTGAATCTCACTCGATCCTCGACCCGTCGTTCGCTTGGCAACCTCGAACTCATCGTCAAACGTCGGATACGACACCCATACCTTGAACATGAATCGATCCTGCTGCGCTTCAGGCAACGGATACGTACCTTCCTGCTCAATCGGGTTTTGTGTTGCCAACACAAAAAACGGATCTTGCAACGTATGCCGGATCCGACCAACTGTGATCTGCCGCTCCTGCATCGCCTCTAGCAACGCTGCCTGGGTCTTCGGTGGCGTTCGGTTGATTTCGTCGGCTAGCACCACGTTCGCAAACAATGGACCTTCCATGAACCGTCGCTCTCGCTCCCCGGTGCTTTTGTTCTCCTCGATGATCTCCGTTCCCGTAATGTCAGCAGGCATCAAGTCTGGGGTAAACTGAATTCGGCTAAAACTCAAATTCATCGTTTTCGCCAACGTGCTGATCATCAGCGTCTTGGCCAACCCAGGCACACCCTCAAGCAAACAATGCCCCCGCGCAAAGATGCTGATGAGCAACTGCTCGATCACTTCCTGCTGGCCGACGATGGTTTTTGAAAGCTGGGTAATTATCTGTTCGCGCGCGCGTTGCAAACGGTCCAAGTCGGCTTGCGCTTGATCGGCTAGGGTCATTGGTGGTTCAGCGTACGTTCTGGAGCAAAATGAAATTTGATGATGGAAAACACCCGCTACATTGTATCATGAAGCGACCTTAACCTGAAACCGTTTGGAATCTCCGTCAGGTGTTTTCGCCCAAATCGACCATCGGTGGCCCCCCCCGGCCAAAGAATTTCGTAATGTCGATCCCCTGTCGCTGCTCCTCCTCCATGAACTTCATCCTCGCTTCCAACCGCTCTAGCCTCCTCTGCATC
Organism: Pirellula sp.; assembly: GCA_044344575.1. Lineage (GTDB taxonomy): Bacteria > Planctomycetota > Planctomycetia > Pirellulales > Pirellulaceae > JBKCUI01. Next base: position 1,380 of record JBIJCS010000445.1, read on the forward strand.
TGCGGGATCAATTCCAACGTCTGATCGACAATCTCCCGCTTCGGAACAGGCGGATAACCCAAATGCCGCTGCATCGCGGCGAATAAATACAAAGGCTCCTTGCGACGGTTCGCAAAAGCGATCTTGCCCTCCCGCTCTCCAAATAGAATCGGGTACTCCGGACGCGCATCAGGCCCCAAATGACGCTTGCGATACGTCACGAACTCCTCGCTGCGACCGTAAATTAAATCCGCCAAATCCACCAACCCCAACTGCTTTTGCACGATCAATAACCATTCCTGCCAAGCTACATCATAGGCCGGATCCTGACTCATGCTCTTTAATCCAGCGTCATACTTGAGCCGATGCCGACACAACGCTTCAAATTGAAAGAAAAATAATCCCTGCCTATCGAATGCGCTGGAAGCTTTATAGTTCGCCTCCGATTGCAATACCAACAATGCGGTGCGAAAGTCAAAACGACCGCGATCCTCCTCGGCTTGCTCCACCAAAAAAGCTTGATACGCAGTGAAGTAGTGACTCAACCGCCGCATCCCAGGAGCCAAAACCCCCGTATGCTTCAACTCACTGTTGAGGAAATCAATCGCCATCGGCAACTTCGTCGTCGCCAACACCTCAAACCGACACTGCTGCATCAAATCCTGTAACGTCAGATCCTGTCCAAGCCGTTCCCACAAAATCCGAAATAAATACGCTTGCTCAACATACTCTTCTCGCGGTAATACTGCGCTCATAAATACCTTCGCGACCGCTCAACGCGCATCCCCAGCGTTAACTTAAATGCTTGCGAAAAAACTCCAAAGTCCGATCCCACGACAGCTTCGCTGCCGCTTCATCGTAACGCGGTGTCGAATCATTGTGGAATCCGTGATTCACCCCTGGATACATGTGAGCCTGATACTCCTTGCTATGCTTCTTAAGCGCCGCTTCATACGCAGGCCATCCTTCGTTGATGCGAGTGTCTAACTCGGCATACTGCAGCAATAGCGGAGTCTGAATCTTTGGGACATCTTCCAATGCGGCTTGCCGCCCATAATAAGGCACCCCAGCCTTGAGTATTCCCGGCAAACGTACGGCTAACTGATTCACAACTCCCCCACCGTAACAAAAACCTACTGCACCCACCTTGCCATTCGATTGCGCATGCTTCGCTAGCACTAATGCTGCAGCTTGAAAATCTTCCAACATCTCCTCCGGTTTTCGCTTGGCTTGCAATGTCCTCCCCTCATCGTCGTTCCCCGGATAACCTCCCAACGGACTCAACGCATCGGGAGCTAAAGCCAGAAATCCCGCTACCGCCAACCGCCTCGCTACGTCAGCGATGTAAGGATTCAAACCACGATTCTCGTGTATCACCAATACAGCCCCATACCGCTGTCCTTCCGCTCCCTTCGGATGCGCTAACAAACCCCGAATCGCGCCACCACCTTTTTCCGATTGGTACTCAAAAGACTGTTGTACAATCCGCGGATCGTCTGCCGCAATCTGCTGCGCCCATGCATAATTGGGTGTCAACGCTTCAATCAATGCTTCTGCACTCAGCCCCGCTACAGCAATACCGGCGAGTCGCTGCGAAAACTCACGCCGAGAAATACGCCCATGCGCAAAGTCGTCATAAGCCACTAAAGCCCTTGGATCAAAGTCACTAGCTCGTTTTCTTTCCATTGCACTTACTCCGAAAAACTAAACACATGCTTCTCACCACGAACAATCAATTGCGAGCCTACCATCGCTGGTGTCGCATCCACTCCCTCTCCAAGCTCCGCAGTCGATAGAACTTTGATCTCCGGTGCATCTTCCATCACCACAATCGTTCCCGAACGATCTGTCAAATAAATCTTACCGTCCGCTGCGACCGGAGAAGCATACGTTCGCTGGACACCAGGAATACGACTCGCCGAAAATATCGTCTTGCCAGTCTTCGCTTCCACACATGTCAGCAATCCAGTCTTCTCTTTGTAATAATAAAGTCGCCCATTGGTCAGCAACGGAGAAGCGACGTCAGGCGTGTCGCGATCAAGTGTCCATCGCACACTCTTGGTTCCTTGCAAGTCACCTCTGCCTGTGGCATCAAAAGCACCGATAAAAGAACCCCGAAAACCACTTGCAACATAAGCGATCCCGTCCTCGGCTACCGCCGAAGCACAAGGCCTTTGCGTTTGGCCACCACAGCGCCAAAGTTCTTTGCCTGTCGCCAAATCATATCCTCGCGCTGCATTCTGCCCGTTCATCACGATTTGAAATCCACCCGATAAGTCTTTCATCACCAATGGCGTTGCCCAACACGTAGGCTCCTCACGCGGTGTTTCCCAAACCGTCTTTCCTGTCTTTTTATCCAAAGCCACCAAACGTGATGGACCTTCATGATCCCAAGGTACTAACAAAAGATTTCCGGCGAGCGTTGGCGAACTCCCTTCCCCAAATCCATTGCGAATCGTCATGTCGCCAAGATCAATGTTCCAAATCGATTCTCCTTCCATGCTGTACGCAAAAAGGCCCCGCGAGCCGAACGAAGCTACTACTATTTCGCCATCCGTGCAGGCGGATGCAGAAGCGAAACCGTTGGTCTCATGTGTTCCTTCGTGCGGTCTTGCTACCACCGCACTTTTCTCCCAAAGAATCTCGCCCGTCGCGCGATCCAACGCATAAACGCGGAAATCGAAAGCCCCCCCCTGAGCACCCTTCACGGCACTCGTGACAAATACCTTGTTTCCCCAAACAACAGGTGAGCCTGAACCACTACCAGGTATTTCCCGCTTCCACTGCAAATTCTTCGTTAAACCAAACTCCCTCGGCGGCTTGGCCGTCAAACTCACTCCGTTGCCAATCGGACCTCGCCAATGACCCCATTGCTGCGCCTCCAAAGTACTACTGGTCTGCGTGCGACCACTCTCCTGAGCTCGGCCCAGC
>JBIJCS010000047.1:0-14528 GCA_044344575.1 Pirellula sp.
CCTACACTTCCATCACCCAGCCCTTTTACTCTTAGAGATTGTTACGAATGCCTCGAAAGATCGCTATCGGTGATATCCACGGCTGCCTCGCACCCCTCGACGCAATCCTCTCCGCAATTGGCCCGACCAAGGACGATGTCATTGTCACCGTCGGCGATTACGTCGATCGCGGCCCCGATTCCAAAGGTGTAATCGAACGCCTCATGCAATTAAACCAAAGCACACAACTGTTCCCACTGATGGGAAACCACGAAGAAATGATGCTCGCCGTTCTCAACCGAACCCGCGAACCCTTCGGTTGGATCAATCACGGCGGCCTGCAAACCATGGAAAGCTACGGTTTTAGCGGCGACCTGTCCGTGATCCCTCAAAACCACAAAGACTTTCTTACCAACCTCCTACCCTTCTACGAATCCGATACTCACTTCGTCGTCCACGCAAACTACGATCCGCAAATGCGACTAGAAAACCAGTCCATCGAATTCCTCCGATGGATGAAACTCACCGAACGGATGCCACGCCCACACTTCTCAGGCAAACACGCCATCGTCGGCCATACCCACAACCGAAACGGTGAAATCGTCCAAGCCCCCCACCTCACATGCATCGATACCCACTGCTACGGAGGCAAATGGCTCACCGCCTTGGACTGGACCTGCGGACACGTTTGGCAAGCAAACCTCGAGGGGGACTTCCGCGAATTTGACCTAGAACCCTTCTCCGACGAACCAACCTCCGACGCTCCCACTCCCGGTGCTCCCAAATCGAACGCCCCCAGCGAACGTTAGTAAGAAATTTAAGCAAACCCCTAGTTGTTTTGATCCTTCGCTCCATTTCTCTCCATGACAACTCTCCCCTAACTGTCTAAAATTCCGACTCAAAGCACTGCAGACCTGCAGAGCCGAAGCACCGTCCGTGATCACTTCACCGCCAGTGAACACTGCAACGCCAGTGAACACTGCACCTTCCGTGGATACTCCACCGATCGTGAGAATCAATCACAACGTGCACCACTCTTTCGATAAAAGCCTGCTGCCTCCCATCGCACAGGTAAGGAAACTGGAATGTCTTCGCAAAACCTCCCCCCGTCCGATCAACCCCAAAGCAATCCAACTCCGGAGCCTCGCAAAAAAGAAAAGAAACGGGAAAAACCCTCCCAAAGCCAAGCGTCACGCGCCGCAAAAGCCATCGCTCAACAACGCAAGTCACCACAGAAATCCTCACCACTGAACTCCTCTCAACCTAGATCCCAAGAGAAAATCGAACAACGGATCAACAAAGTCCTCGCTGCCGCTGGACTCGGCTCACGCCGACAAGTCGATGAACTCATCGAACAAGGCCGCGTTGAAATCAACGGTAAAGCCATCACCCAAGTCGGTACCAAAGTCGACCCAAATCGCGATGCAATCACCGTCGACGGCGAACTACTGAAAAAACATCGACCCGTTTACTTCGCTCTCAATAAACCCGAAGGCGTCCTCTGCACGAACCGCGATCCCCAAGGTCGCCCACGCGTGATCGATTTCGTTCCAAACCAAAACCGCTTGTTCCCCGTCGGCCGACTCGATGCCTCCAGCACCGGACTAATCCTTCTTACAAACGACGGTGAACTCGCACAGCGACTCGCACACCCTAAACATGGTATCTCCAAACGCTATGCCGTCGTCGTCGCAGGACAAGTCGAAGTCGATGACCTCAAACGACTTCAACGCGGGATCTACATCGCAGAAGGTAAAACAAAAGTCGATCAAGCGAAACTCAAGAAAGTTCGCAAAGCCTCCAGCGAACTGGAAATCACACTGAGCGAAGGAAAAAACCGAGAAATCCGACGCGTCCTCGCACGACTCGGCCACAAAGTTCTCTCACTACAACGTATCGCGATCGGACCCCTGAAACTCGCGGACCTCCCAGAAGGTGCCTACCGACCTCTCTCCAACCAAGAAGTCACAGGACTCTACGACGCTGTCGACGAAATTCGAAAAGCTCGAAAAGCCGAACGCAAAGCTCGAAAGAAACTTCTCGCCCAGTCAGGCATCTCCACGCCCGACGATGACGATACCCTTCCAGAACCATCCAAAGTCAAACCGACCAAAAAGAAACCTACACTCCAAAACGCAAAACTCAACAAACGCCCCACACAACACGACGATAACGATGTCCTCGATGACGATTTCGACGACGATTTCGATGACGGTGACGAAAATCTTGACGCGCAGTCCATCCTCATCCGTGACTCTGCTGACCCCGAAGCCTACGACGAAGCGATGGATGAATTCCTCATGCCTCCCAAAAAACGCTTCGGTTCCGTCATCGGCCAAGAATCATTCGAAGATGAAGACCGTGTAGCCGATGCAACCTACACCGGGTTCTCAAACGACGACGACGATGATGATGACTTCGATGACGAATTCGAACCCTTCGAAGATGAACAAGATCCAAAATCCAAAAACGACTCGGATCGCAAGCCGCGACGCAATACCATGCGCAGCAATCGCAACCGCTCCGATGGACGAAATCCCAACACCGAAAACGCACGCCCATACCGAAACAACACAGGCAAAAGCAGCAGTACAGGCAAAAGCAGCAGTACACGTAAAAGCAGCAGTACACGTAGAGACAGTGCTGGCCCTCGCCAAAACACCGGCAGAAAAGGTTTCAAATCCAACCCCCAAAAAGGAACAAAGAAATCAGCCGGACGACGAGGTCGAACCAATAACAACCCTTCCGCTAGTAACAATAAACCCTCCAATCCCCGACCCAAACGAGGCAAACGCTAACCCCAAAAAGCAACCCATCACGCAACCACAACTCAAAGGGTATCCCCAAGCCGACTCCATAGCGACTCCCACTCGGCTCGCGCCTCGGCTTGAAGTTGCTCTAGAAACTCCTCCGATCGCAACATTTCAAACATCTTGCTCGCAATCACTTGTTGCTGAGCCTCGTCGCGAATGATCCTCCAAGCCTGCGACTCGCTACCCAAAGCAATCCGTCGTTCTTCCAATTGATCGCAACATGCTTGCTACGCCTCAAACACCTCCCGCCGATGCAATTCAATTTCATTTACAGTAAATTAAACCTATAAAGAAGATCCAACACGACTCCCACCCCCTCCCACCTATCCTCCCCCTGCCTACCATGCATTCCCTCCCCATCCGCTACTTCACTCATCACATCGCCTTCCTCAGCCTCCTGAGCTCCTTTGCGTTCCTCAGTCCCGTTGCCTCCTTCGCGCTCGCCCCTCTTGCGCTCTCTCCACAAGAACAAAATGCTTTATCCAACTCCGAACTGCAAAATACCTTCGACTCCTCCGTCCAACGCGTCATCCAAAAACATTGCACCGAATGCCATAACCCCGATCGACCAGAAGCCGACATCGACCTGACCACTTGGAAAGACTGGAAACACGTCGAAAAAGACTCGCACACCCTCCAGCGTGTTCTCGAACAACTGCAATCCGATCAAATGCCTCCCCCAGAAGCACCCCAAATTGCAGAACCATCCAAAGCCACCATGGTCAAGTGGATCGACCAATGGCTCATGCTCCAAGCCGAACAAGTTGCTGGCGACCCAGGCCCCGTCATCCTGCGACGCCTCAATAACGCGGAATACACCTACACCATCCGCGATCTAACCGGTATCCAATCCCTAACCCCCGCAATGGAATTCCCCGCCGATAGCGCAGCCGGCGAAGGCTTCTCCAACACCGGAGCGGCTCTCGTGATGTCCCCGTCCCTCGTTCGCAAATACCTCGATGCGGCCAAACAAGTCGCCGAACACGCTGTCCTCCTGCCCGATCGTATCGACTTCGCGGAACGCCCCTCTCCCGCCGATATGACAAACACTAAACTCAATGAAATCCGAAACTTCTATTCCCAATTCACCGATCAGTCCGGTGGCGCAACCGTAAACCTGCAAGGTATCGTCTTCGAAACCAACCAGGGTGGACGACTGCCAGTCGAACGCTACCTCCAAGCGACCCTCGATATTCGTGCAATCGCCAAAACCAACCCAGAACCAGTTGACTCGATTCTCAAGCGTATCGCACAAGAACGAAAACTCTCCCCAAAATACCTTCGCCAACTATGGGACTCTCTCAACAATCCGAACGCCGCCGGATTGCTTCAATCCCTGCAACTCCAATGGAACGAAACGACTCCCGAAAAACCCGAAGGACTCTTCGCCTTCGTCATGTCCTGGCAACAAGCCCTCTGGAAATTCTCCAGCGTCGGACATATCGGGAAACGCGATGGACCAAAAGCTTGGCAAGAACCCGTCGATCCAATCCGCAATTCCCAAGAACTGCGACTCCCGCTGACACCCTTCGCAAACGGGAAAAACGCCAACGATGATGTCACGGTCTACCTCCAAGTCGCCGATGCAGGTGACGGGAACACCTCCGATGCCCTCGTCCTATCCAACCCTCGCTTGATCGCTCCAGGACGACCAGAACTGCCCCTCAAAGGTCTCGATGCCGTTGTCAATACCATCACCTCTGAACAACAACAATGGATCGAACAAACCGCTGAAATCCTCGTCGCGCTCGACCGCTGGGGAGAAGCCCCCGAAGGGAAGTCGATCGAAGATTGGGCCAAATCCCAATCCCTACCACCCCTCCTCGTAAAAGCTTGGGCAAACACCCTCGGTATCACCGAACCCGGCGAAACCATACCAAGCTCCTCAGACCGACGCTTGCTCACCCAAAAAGCACAAAACCTCTCCGGTATCGCCGGTATCGATGGCTGGGTCGCAGAAGATGCACTGAGTATCGTCTCGAATTCCACAGATACGCACCACCGAATCCCCGGCAACATCCCCCCAAAAAGCATCGCTGTACACCCCTCCCCAGCACGCAGCTTGGCCATCGGCTGGAAAGCCCCCGAAGCAATGCGCGTACAAACCCAAGCCAAAATACGCCACGCGCACACCGAATGCGGAAACGGAATCGCATGGCGACTCGAATGGCGTCGCGCTGCCGTTCAACAAATCCTCGCCGCCGGTTTCTCAAACGGCGCTAACGATGTCCTCGTCGGCCCCTTCAACGGTCTTCGCCTACGCCCCAATGAAGAAATCGTGCTGGTCATCGAACCCCGAGATGCCAACCACTCCTGCGACTTGACCAACGTTGACCTTACCGTTGCCAACGAACAAGAAACCTGGAACCTCACCGAACAAATCCACGCAACCATACTCGAAGCAAACCCACACGCTGACTCCAAAGGACGACCAAACGTTTGGGCTTTCTTCACCGAACCAGCTCGGAATAATACCTCTTCCCCCGGTATACACACCACAGTTACACCAGGTTCGCTCCTAGCGAAGTGGTTCCACGAATCAGATACACCCACCCGAGACGGATTAGCACAAGCCATCGAGCTGCAATTGAAACACAGCCAACAATCCCCCGCACTCCCCGCGGAACAACCCGATGCGATGATGGCCAAAGAACTCCTCTCCGCCACCGGCCCCTTCTTCCGCGCCGCACTCGCGTCGATCCCCACTTCCCAACCAATAATCAACTCCAACTCCGAACGATACGGTATCCCAGCCCGCAATTTCGGTACACAAACCAATGATTCCCAAAGCATCGCTGACACCGACCTGCTAATCAAGGCACCTTCCATCCTCGAAATCCATCTACCTTCCTGGCTCGCAAACGGAACAGAACTTGTCGCGAACGCTTCTTTGCACCCAACCGAAGGAAAAGACGGAAGCGTTCAAGCCCTCTGGACTAGCCAACGCCCAATTCCCTCCTCCCAACCAATCCCAAAAACATCCATCGACGCCAAAGATCCAAACTGGACCAATGTGTCCCGACAACTCAACGTCGCTAGCCCCATCCTCGTGGCTCCCGCTAGCACCGCCGAAGCTCGAACCCTCGATAACTTTAATCGCTTCCGAAACCTGTTTCCTATCGCACTCTGCTACACCAAAATTGTACCCGTCGACGAAGTCGTAACGCTGACACTGTTCTATCGCGAAGACGACGCGCTGCGGAAACTCATGCTCGATGAAAGCCAAACGCAACAACTCGACCGACTCTGGAATGAACTCCATTTCGTCAGCCAAGACGCTCTCAAGTCCGTCGATGCCTACGAACAACTCTGGCAGTTCGCAACACAAGATGCAGATCCTAGCGCCTTCGAACCCCTCCGAGAACCGATCAAACAAGCTGCCGAGAACTTCCGCAAATCCCTCCGCGATGCCGAACCAAAACACCTCGAATCGGTCCTCGCCTTCGCTCAAAAAGCATACCGGCAACCCCTCAACGATCCACAACGCGCAACCCTACACAACCTCTACGCACGCTTGCGACAATCCGATACCAACCACGATGACGCTGTCCGACTCCTCCTCGCACGCATCCTCGTGGCTCCCGAGTTCCTCTACCGAACAGAAATCCCCAAAGCTAACTCGATAGAACCATCCAATATCTCAACCATCGAATTGGCAAATCGCCTCAGCTACTTCCTCTGGGCTTCCGCTCCCGACGAGGAACTGATGCAACTGGCAACAGACAAGTCCCTCGACAATGAGTCGGTACTACGCCAACAAGTCCAACGCATGCTCAAAGATCCAAAAGCCCGACGCATGGCCGTCGAATTCGGTACCATGTGGTTGCACATCCGTGACCTCGATCAACTCGACGAAAAAAGTGAATCCCACTTCCCGGAATTCAACCAACTACGCCATGACTTCTACCAAGAATCCATCCACTTCCTCGCGGACGCCCTGAGCAACGATCGCTCTGTTCTCGATCTTCTCTCCGCAGACTACACATTCCTCAATGAACGCCTCGCGAACTTCTACGCAATCCCAGGTGTTACCGGCGAACATTGGCGAAAGGTCGATGGCGTCAGACAATTCCGCCGTGGCGGCGTCCTAACCCTTGCCGCTACCCTCAGCAAACAATCCGGTGCATCGAGAACAAGCCCAATCCTGCGAGGCAATTGGCTCTGCGAAGTCATCCTCGGAGAAAAACTTCCAAAACCACCCAAAAACGTTCCGGTCCTCTCAGAACTACCTCCCGAAGGTATGTCCGAACGAGAACTGATCGAACTGCACAGCAACGAAGAATCCTGCGCGAAATGCCACCGGAGAATCGACCCGTACGGATTTTCACTCGAAAATTATGATGCCATCGGTCGATACCGTCTCAAAGACACCACCGGCCTGACCATCGACGCAAAAACAACTCTGCCAGATGGCCACGAACTTCTAAATGCCGACGACCTGCGAGCATACATAGAATCCAATCGAACCGACGACTTCGTCAAACAATTCAACCGGAAACTACTCGGCTACGCACTCGGACGCTCCGTGCAACTTTCCGATGAACCTTTCCTTCGCTCACTGCTACAATCACAATCGTCCAACAAATACAACATCACTGAAACCATCTGCCAAATCGTTCTCAGCAAACCCTTTCGACAAATTCGCGGAAAAGATTTCCGCGATGAATCAACACACTAAGTCTACACACGAATCCGTTTGCATCCCAAACCTCCCTTCCCATACTCCCCCCTTCCATACCATCCCAGCCTTACCATGAACGCAACGCGAACCACCGACAGCACCAAACGCACCGTAAAAGCCGATGCTTCTCAACGCGACTCCTCCGCATTCTCCAGACGTACCCTGCTCCGCGGACTCGGTGTCTCCATGGCCCTGCCTTGGATGGAATCCCTCAACGTCTGGGGACAAGAACCTACCGCTACACCCAACAATGCCTCACAAGCTCCCGTGCGATTGGCTGTCCTGTTCGCAGGCAACGGCTTCCACGGCGGGGAATGGTGGGCCAAAGAAGAACAAGGTGAACTGAAACTCGGTCGCGTCCTCGCACCTCTCAACGAAGTGAGCGACTCCGTCCTGTTCATCAAAGGCCTCTACAACGCCGAAGCCCTCAAAGGAAACATCCATAGCTCCCAAACCGGAAACCTTCTCTCCGGTGCACCACTGGCCGCCGGAGGCGATATCCGATCCGGTACCAGTATCGATCAATTCCTCGCTCAAACCGTCGGCAGAACCACCAAAGTCCCAAGCCTCGTCCTCGGTTGCGAAAAATCGAACCCCTCAGTCCATAAAAATTACTCGATGATCTATAGCTCGCACATCTCCTGGTCGAGCCCAACAACACCCACTCCTCTCGAACTCTACCCCGCACTCGCCTTCGACCGCCTCTTCAAAGACGAAAACCATCGCTCGGACCAAAGCGTCCTTGATTCCGTCCTCGAACACGCCGGAGATATCCGCCGTCAAATCAGCAGTAGCGATCAACGCAAATTCGATGAATACCTCGACTCGGTGCGCGATGTCGAACAACGTATCGCAAACGCCGGAAAACGAGGCGAACTCCAAGGCTGGAAACCAACCCTTGATAAACCCAATATCAATCGACCCGCCGATGGAATCCCACAAGATATCTCCGAACACATGCGACTCATGTGCGATATCCTCGTCCTCGGATTCCAAACCGACACCACTCGCATCTCTACCCTCAAACTCAATAACGATCACTCCTCCCTAAGATTCCCACACCTCGGGGTCGACTACATGATTCACCACCTCCTCTCCCACTCCGACACCGAAGACTGGCTGAAAGTCAACCAATTCTTCCTCGAACAAATGGGCTACATCGCACGAAAACTCCAAGCGATCAACGAAGGGGAACGCACCGCTCTGGATAACTCAATGATCATGCTCTGCTCAAGCATGATGACAGGTAGCCACGACGCTTCCCAACTCCCCGTTGTCATGGTCGGAAAAGGGGGTGGTAAAATCAAAACCGGTCGCGTTCTGGATTACCGCCAAGCCCCCGAACGACAAATGTGCCGACTGTACCTGTCGATGATGCAAAAGATGGGTATCGAACAACCTGCCTTCGGTGATGCAACCAGACCTCTGGAAGATGTCTAACTGCAACATCCCTCTAACCCACTAGAATTGATTTCCTGTCATGGTCAAACTCGGCGCTCATATGAGTATCGCTGGCGGTTACTACAAAGCCATCGATGCCGCCGCTGAACTTCAAATGGATGTTGTTCAACTCTTCACGAAAAATAACAACCAATGGGCTGCTAAACCCATCTCAGACCAAGAAGTCGAACTCTTCTCTAACCACCTGAAAAATACCGGAGTGACCAACCCTCTCTCCCACGCCTCCTACCTCATCAACCTCGCCTCCCCCAAAGACGAACTATGGAATAAAAGTATCGATGGAATGTGCGTCGAATGGCAACGCGCCGAACAACTCGGTCTCGATGGTGTCGTAATGCACCCCGGCGCATTCGTGGAATCCACCGAAGAACTCGGTATGCAACGCATCGTCGATGCTATCCAACAAATCTTCGATCGTGTCCAACCAAAACACGCGTGGCTCCTCCTCGAAAATACGGCAGGCCAAGGCTCTTGCCTCGGCTGGAAGATGGAACAACTCGCGTGGCTCCTCGAACACACCGGCGAAAAAATGAATGTCGGCGTTTGCCTAGACACCTGCCACGCTCACGCCGCAGGATACGACTTCTCCACCGAGTCCGGCTTCAAAGCCTGGGAACGCGAAGCGAAAAAACAAGGAGTCCTCGAAGCCATCCGCGCACTGCACCTGAACGACAGCAAAAAAGGATGCGGCTCTCGTGTCGACCGACATGAACATATCGGACTGGGCTCCATCGGCCGCGATGGATTCGCCCGAGTCCTCAAACATAAAGTCCTCAAGCAATGGCCCATGTACCTCGAGACCGATAAAGGCCAAAACGATGACGGTGAAGACTGGGATGCGGTCAACCTGCGAGAACTCCGCAACCTCGCCTCGTAGGGTGCGTGTAGCGGTTGATCCTCAACACCTATTCTCATCCGATCATACACCAATACTCTCTAGCAACACCCAACCACCAAATCCACCCAACCGCGAAACGCACTATCAAGTACTCATCACGCCTCATCGTAGCTACCTGCTGCCAAGCGGTGGATGGCGCTAGGAAGACCTCCACCGTCTGGTGAACGGTGGCTACGAATGTGCCCACCGTCTGGCGAACGGTGGCTACGAATGAGTCCACCGTCTGGCGAACGGTGGCTACGCATGTGCCCACCGTCTGGCGAACGGTTGCTACGAATGAGTCCACCGTCTGGCGAACGGTGGCTACGAATGTGATGACAACGGCGTTCCAACATTACCCGTTCCCCTTTCTCTCAGCAGCAATCCGCCTCGCTTCTTCACAAGCCCCCCGCCAATGAGCGTCGTCGAGAAAACCCTCCCGATGAAAGACCATCGTATTACCCAACATCCGAAAAGTAATAAACGTCGACTCGACCTTCACCGAACGAATGTAACGCATCGGAATCCGCATCCAATGCTGAAAGTCCGAAACAAACACCACGTCGGATGTAAACCAACGCAACTCAGGACAAGGTAACTCACGCTCACTGCCATTGCGACCACGCGTCTTGATCGATCGACGATACGCTCCACTACCCTCCCGAAAATCCACCTCCGACAAATAACGCGCTCGCGCAAATCTCACCAACTCTAAGAAGCCCCAAAATAACACCGGTAGCAATCCGTAAATCGCTGTCCAACCCCGCATAAAAGTAGGCTCAACAAGAAAATACCACGACGTCGCAACCATCGTGACCAAAAACAAACTCGACGACGGCCTCCAATGAAGCGTATGGTACCGCTCCGCCAATGCAACACTGCGTGCTTGGCTCAATAACGATACCCAAGCTCCCTCAGGGGGAGCCTCTCCAATCAGCATCTGATACCGGCGGTTGTTGATGTAATCATCCAGCAACTCCAGCCACTGCTGCTCGTAAAAACAAACACTCGGCACCATCGCCCAAGGTACCGCAGCCGCCGGTGTCGGATACACCAACATCCCACGCCCCGGCTCATCCATATACGATCGTGCCGTAGTCTGTAAACAAAAATCATTGTGCCACACCGTTAACCTGCCACCCGAAACTACCCCATGCAACGGACCAATCAACCAAGGCCTCTCACGAAGTATCTTCGAAACCCTCGCAGTCCCCAGTAACTTCGAGTACATCCCCAAAATCACCACCAAGGCCACCACCGCCACAAACATGGCACCAATAACCCCTGTAATCATGTAAAAGGGAACTCCCCACACCAATGCCGACACAAGCACCAACGGTACCAAACACCCAAACTGATAGGGATTGCGATAAAACTGCTGAATCCTCAATGCATCCAACTCCCCCTGAAATCCAATCGCAACCGGTTGCCGATCCCCAACCCTCGCCGGCACCGTTTCCTCAGTTACCGTCACTTCCCAAGGATTGGTCGATTCGTTCGCTGATGCCATGGGTCACAAGGTAGGTTTTCTTAGGAAGATTTAGTACAATCAGATACTATGAGCAATTCTAGCCAACAACCACTCCCACTACCAATCCGACAAAAACTAGCGGAACTCCGTAGCCTCATCAGCCGACTCATCGCCACCGAAGGAGCTGTCGCCCTCGCCTCCTGGCTGATCGGCTCGTTTCTCCTCTTTGGACTCATCGATTACCTACCCACACGCTTCGGCGCAAACGAATCCCCCAAATTCGTTCGTATCGCGATGCTCGTGATGATCGCAACCGGCTCCCTCTGGATCCTCGCCCACTTCTTCTGGAACCGATGGCTCGTCCGATGGAGCGACGCATCCCTCGCCCTGGCAATCGAAAAACACCATCCAGAATTCCAAAGCACCCTCATCACCACCGTCCAAGCCAACCAACCAACCTATCCAACAAAGAAAAAACAAACCAAAGATCCCAACGATCAAGACCTCCTCGACATCGATCACCCCAATCGACCAGGAATGCTCGAACTCGCCACTCGAAAAGCCATCGAACGCATCCAAAACATCGACGTTAAATCCCTCATCCGATTCACACACCTTCAAACCGAACTCGCTCTCTTCGGCTGCTTGATCGCACTCTGCGCCGCCGGTTGGCTTCTCTCCCCACAACTCCTTCAACATTGGACCAAACGACTCTTCGGCCTCTCCGATCAACCCTGGCCCAGACGAACCTCCCTCGCACTGATCGGTGTGGAACTCGAAATCCCCTCCTTCACCAATAACCCCAAACGAGAAAAATACGTCATCCCCTTCCGCGACGGAAAAGCAGCAGTACCCAAGGGCTCTTCCCTGCGTCTACGCTCCACAGCAAAAGACCTGCTCGCACCACCCTACGATCAATGCTCCTTCCTCTACCGCGATCGCGCCGGTAACCGCGGCCGTGCCACCATGCTGAGCTACTCCACCGATAACCCTAAAGAATTCTCACTCGATGGCCCACCCCTCGAAGCCATCAGCGACTCCCTCTGGTTCTCCCTCAACGGTGGCGACGCCCGACTGAGCAACCTCATGCTCGATACCGTCGACGCTCCCATCCCCCTATCCACAGAAATCGACGTCCAATACCCCGAATACCTCCAACGCTCCACGAAAACCACCTGGGGCAACGAACGACTACCCTACCGCAACGGAATGCGACTACCACAAGCCACCCAAGTCGCACTTTGGATCCGCGCTAATCGACCCATCGCAAAATGTGATATCCAACGCTCACCCAGCAATAACCTTCAACCTAGTGACAACACCCCAAACGATAACCACACTCCCAACGAATTCACCCTCAACTTCGATCCCCCCACCACCGAATTCGCCGTGCCTCTCGGCTTCCTCGACCAAAACCTCTTCCTCGAATTAAGACTATGGGACGACCAAGGTCTCTGTTCAACACGCGTCCAACAACTTGTTATCGCCTCCATCGTAGATACACCTCCGGAAATCGATCTGATACTACAAGGAATCGGTTCGGCAATCACCGAAAATGCAACCATCCCAATCCGCAGTAAAATCAAAGATGATTACGACCTCAACCAAGCTTGGGTCGAATCGATCATCGATGATACCCCACCAACCAAAACCAATCTTCAAGTTACCCCCCAAGGAAACGCTGATATCGATATCGATCTGAAAGCCATGCGAGACGCTGGCCAAACCGTCCCAAATACCGGCTCAACGCTCGCTCTTCTCGTCGCCGCTTCCGACTACATGAATACCACCAACTCCAACTCTACCAACTCCCTAACAATCGATTCCTCTCCACATATCGGACGGTCCACTCCCATCCAACTCAGTGTCGTCACCGTCGATCAATTCCTCGTGCTCATCGATCGCCGAGAAGCCGCAATGCGACGACGACTCGAACAAATCATCAGCGAACTCGGTCAACTCAGAGACCTCTTGCTCCTGACCAACAAAAATAACCAAGCTTCCTCAACAAACAATCCTAATACCGATGACTCCTCGCAAAACAATTCAGACGACACCTCCGATGGAGCGACCCAAGAATCCGAGCCCCAACGACGCGCCCGCATCCTGCTGCTCCGCACACAACAAGCCTCCACGCAAACCAGCAAATCCGAAAGCGAACTCAAAGGGGTCCTGAACGAAATCTCCAACCTCGTCGCAGAACTGATTAACAACCGTATCGATAGCAAAGATCGCCGCGAACGACTCGAAGAAAAAATCAAAATCCCCCTCGCCGACCTCCTCGAATCCCAATGGCAACCCTTCTCCTCCAACATCGCAGATCTCGAACCAATCGCCCCAAAAGCTACCCCAGAAGAATTCTCCAAGAAAATCGAACAAGCCATCGCGCAAAACAATGAGCTCATCGCTTCACTCAACGCAATCCTCGCCGACATGATCGAACTACAAGACCTCAACGAAATCATCGAACGCGTGCGAGGACTCCTCGACAACCAATCCAAACTCCTCGACAACGCAAAAGAAGAACAAAAGAAAAGCGTTCTCGATCTACTCAAATAATCCATCTAGCCCCACCCCCTCCAGGCACTGACCAAATGCTCCAACTCATCAAACTCGCCGCTATGCTCCTAGGGGTCGGCCTCCTGAACGCTTACTCCATCACCCACTCCCTCGCGCAGCCCCCTCAACCCATCCCCGAAAAATCAACCACCGATAAGCCAAACACCGATAAGCCAAACACCGATAAGCCAACCGACCAACTCAAAATACAACAATCCCAACTCGCTACTCAATACGCAAACCTCGAAGAAGTCTTCTTGAGGATGAGCGAAATCGAAGCAGCTTCCAACCCAACGCGAGCCGGTTTGCTCATGCAAGCCGCACAAATGAGCAAACAACTCGCAACCCAACAACGCATGCTCCAAGCCGGCGATCTACTCGGCAAAGGACAATTCTCCCGCGCTATCCCCGAAATGGAAGCCAGTAAAGACAACCTCAAAAAACTTCTCGAACTTCTCCAAAGCGAAAACCGCTCCTCTCGAATCAAAGATGAACGGAAAATGCTAGAAGAAGTCCTCAAAGACATCCGACGTATCGAAAATATTCAACGGGCTACACGAGGAAGAACCGAAAACGGCCAAGAGACACAAAGCGCAGCCAACGACCAAAAAGATCTCGAACAACAACTTCAAAACGCTGAAAAAGATCTCGCCGACAAAAAAGAGAAATCTGACACGCAAAAAGACA
>JBIJCS010000446.1:0-4277 GCA_044344575.1 Pirellula sp.
CCAAGCGATACTGCCCTAATTGCTTTGCCTCCACCGCCGCTTGCCTCGCCTCCCGCTGAAGTCGTGTCACGATCAACGTGAAAATAAAAATCGCCAGCGCGCTTAAACTCAATAAGCCAAACATTGTGTAAAACGCGCGACGCAAGATGTTCAACGGTTCAAAGGCTTCGTCATAATCAATTTCGGTGATTAATCCAAAGTCGTATTGCTCAAGCCATGTCCAAACTCCGACCACAGGAACCCCTCGGTAATCTCGATATCCCGTGATGTCCATCCCGTCCCTTCGCTCCATCAACGCTTCTGCCGCCTTGGTGTATCCTAATTCCGAACGCCGTGACTTCGGACGAAAACCCTTCGTCATGTCTCCACCAGGTTCCCGCAACTGAACTTGCAAAATCGACTCTGCTCCCTCCCGATCTTGCAAAACCCCCAACAGTATCAAAGACTCGTCGAAACGACTGTTCGAAACCATCACCCCCGAACGATCTACAGCATAAGTCTCACCGGATCGCCCAATACGCCCCAGCTGTACCAACCGCGTGAACTCCCTCTCAGGACGTATTCGCAACGAAAGGGCAGCGATGACCTGCAAATCACCGTTATAAACAGGTACGCTGACGAACATCGTCGGCACCCCATTATGAAAGACCCCGTGCTGGTCGCTTAACGGTATCGAACTCGCAAATGGAGGTGTCACGACATTGCGATTATCAAAGACTTTCGAAAGCTCCCTCTCCCACTCTACAGCCTTCTGCCCTATCAACATCGAATGACTTGAAGCAATCACTTGATGCTTCACATCCGTTATCATGAATCCCGCAAACTCATAGTTAGCTAACGTCGGTGCGACGACCTGAGCAAGCTCTTTTTGTAACTCAACAACGGTCATCTCAGACCGATTTCCAGAATCTGCGATTACACCGCTCGCAACCACACCTGCTGACCCACCTCCAGTGGCGGAAGCCCCACCCTGCAAAGCGACCAACATCTCGACATGCTCGCGGAAACTCGAGTTGTTTGCCAAAGTCCTCGCGCTAGTCTCTTGCTGCGATAACCACTTCAAAACCATCGCCTTCTCAACATCCAACAGAGTCGTCAACTGCGATTGCAAGTTGGATTCCATCGTCAAGCGAATGCTGCGCGTGATCAAATAGCCAATCAAAGATAACAGCAACACAGCAAGAATCGGCCAAAGCCAAAGCTGCCTTCGCAGAATCAAACCCGTCCGCTGGATACGATTCCCAATCGACGTCTTCGCAAACGTCATGTGCGCCCCGCGTGGGTCCCGCACACCCCTGCGGTCCATCCACCATTGGTACAGTTGATTCCACATCTCAGAAATCTCAAACCTTACAAACGCTATAACCCAATTCTTACGAGGAATCGCGCAAATCCGAATCGCTTTGCAATCACGAAATCTCCACGCAGTTACCCTAGTTCACATCTGATGAACAGCGAAGACTTCCCGAACAACTTTCCCCAAAAAAGTACTATTCTGCAGTTTCAGCTGCAGATATGGCCAATAAACGCTTGGCTTCATCCATCAAGAAATCGATCTCCATAAAGGGCTCATACCCAATGTCCTGCCATCGAATCCGCCCCTGCGAATCCACCAAAATGGTCCCGTGCAAGGGCTGCCCCTCGAAATCGTCAAAGCAACGGTAACTCTGAAACACGTCTAAATCACTGTTCGCTAGTAACGGCAACTCCATCTTTGTCTCATACCTCTGCAATCCCTCTGTCAGCGTCTCTGCATCCTCCGTACTCACCCCAATCACCTCGATCCCCATCTGCCGAAACGCCTCTACCTTCGGTGAGATCTCCTTCAATTGCTCCGCGCAGTGCAAGCAACCGAAACCAAGATAAAAAACCAACAAGTGCGGTTTGCCTCGTAACGTTGACGATGACACCACATTCGACTTAGCTCCCTGTAAACTTGCAACACCTTCCGGTACCGGGAGACTCCACGTCGGAGCCGTTGGCGGAAACCAGCGAACTGGCCCAAGCGAGTCTAGGGATGGTCGATCCCCAAGATCTTTACTCTTTGAAGGCTCCATTCCCCACACTAAATCAGGAAGCACTTGAGCAGAGATCTTCTTTACTTCATCAATCCACTTGAGATTCGGCTCAGCATCCCCAGCCAACTTTGCACATCGCTCTAATGCACGCTTTCGATCTTCTTTCCATTCATCGATTTGCTTTGTTTCTGTTTCTTTCAAGCCACTGCGTCCTGCCAATGCTTCGACTGCTTGATGCGCTACAATCGCGAAAAGTAACGAAGGGACAATCTCTCCTTGCGCACCGTTAAATGCATCCTTTGCTTTTCGCATCGCCAAAGCATGCTCCCCGGACGCCTGACACCAAGTGATCCGTTGCCACAAGTCGACTTGTTCACGAATCTGATTCCCCCGCTGCAACGCTTGTCGATACTCTCCCTTTGCGCCATGAGCGTGAGATTCCAATGCTGCGATGTAACCTGCCAGACGATACGATCGATACCGCTTTTCATGGAGAACCTTTTCTTTAGCTCGCTCGTCCTCAGGCTTATCCTTCCACTTCTCTTCATCAAAATCCTTCGATATGCGCTCAACAAAAGGCAAATCCTGCTCCTCACCCCAAGCATCTTTGGGGGCTACCGTAGGATCACCTAACGCAGGGGCACGAAGCGGAGCCTTCTGAGCATGCGCTGACTGTAATGCCGCGTCGGTGGGAGCGAAACCCTCCGCCATCGACTCAATCAACAATGCACGTCGCGTCTCTCTCAATGCATCGAGAATCTTTTGCCCCTCCTCAAGTCGCCCCGTTTCAAAGGCCGCAATCCCCTTGAGCATCTGTGCTTCGTCAGCGGCTGGGCTACCGTCCGCTCCTCGTACATACGGAGAATCCGCTAATTGAAAGGCAACATCCCAAAGTCGAAAGGTACGTAAAACCGCGAAAAGTCGCTGCCGACCGAAACTAGAACTACCACTGCCGCCGGGAGAATTGTACTTCGGGTGCCGTGGAAGCTCGATCATGTTTTTTGCGAGTTGCACCGCAGCATTTGGACGTCCCAAATGGATCCAATTTCGGATTAACCATTCATTATTATGTGCGTAATTATGGATTTGATCTGGCATAATTCGGTCGCGAATCATGTGAGCATGATCAACCCTCGCAGACGCTTCCTGCTGCCAAGCGGCGTCAGCATATCGATGCAATCGCGAATAAGTATGTCCTGGCATATGCCACATGTGAGCGATACCCGGCGCGCTCGGGCCACACTCAGCCGCAGCAACAATTGCTAGGTTCTCCTTACGGTAATCCCAAAGGTGAATGCGAAAGTGATGTGCCGGATGCCGAGGATTTCTGCGAAAGATATCAGACAAAAGTGCATCAACCCCCGCATAACTTTGGATCTCAATCCCTTGCCCTTGATTTTGCCAATACTGCAACACAATCATCGCTTTGAGTTCGATATCCTCAGGATAATCTTGAACCAAGTCCTCGAGATCACGGACGTAGTTTTTTAAACGTTCCTTCCGCTTGTCTCTAATCTCATCCGTTATTGCAACTCGCTTCTTTTTGGCCCTACTTTGGGCTTCGTTTTCCACAGATGCCTTTTCAGCCTTCTTCGAGTCTGTTTTTTGTTCTTGCTTTTCATTGGGTTTACTCTCTGGCTTTGCCTCAGGAGGTTGCGGCCAGTCCTTCACACGACGACTCCAAGCTTCGATCAAGCGACGTTCGATCGCATTTGACTTGTCCAAACGCTTCATCGCTTGTTCGATAAACGCTGCGGAGCGATCAGGATTTTCAACATTCGCTCTTGCCATTCCCCAGTAAAAGATCGCTCGCTCAGGTTCGATCGAAGCCGCTTGCCGAAACGACCGCTCTGCTTCGAAGTACCAAAATCCGTGCAACTGCGCAAGCCCTTGGTCGAAAAATCGCTGCGCCATAGGATTCGACGAGGATGTCTTCCAGTGAACGTTCCCCATCCCCTGCATCAAATACGCTGCTTGCCTCGGACCATCGTTAAATGCTTCGGCATGAAATGAATGACCAGGAGAAATGTCCTGCTTCCCTCCTGCCGCTCCCTCTTTTTCCTCCGAATGAACCCTTCCAACGCTCAGCCACCCAATTCCCGAAATCACCAACAACACTGCACTGGACCAAGATTGCCACAGCGATGAAGAATTGAGTGAAAATCCAAAAGGAGCAATCAATGGTGAACGAAAACAAGCTTGCATAAGTCGAATCGTGGGTAGCAAGTCGAGGTGGGATCGTAATCGGAAGCTATATCG
>JBIJCS010000447.1:0-4275 GCA_044344575.1 Pirellula sp.
AACGAGCTCGCAAATCACTTTCTCGGAGGTAATCGGTGTTGCAACAAATCATTGGTGGTCTAGCCGCAGCCGTTCTCCCGTCACTCGTCGCACTCTGGTTTTGCTATTACGTGCGTATGACTTCGAATAAGATCGCACACATGGCACTCATCATGCTAATTGCTTCGCTGTTTTTACCAGCACTGAAGATACAAGCATTGGAGATACCCCGACTGAACAATGCCTGTGGTTTATTCTACGGTTGGCAAGTCCTTTACCTGAGTTTCAGCCCATTCATATTAACTCCTCCGGCCATGATGTCATCGGTTGCGAACATGTTATTCGCACTCAACTACATCGTTTTACTCTTCAAGTCGGACAAAATGTTTTACTTTTCACAATTCAATCCGGTAATCGCCATGGCAGCAACTACGCTGAGTCTGTTTGGCGGAGAGAAAGGGTTTCTTGATTTCGATTTGCGATATCAACCTGAGAATCGCATCTATATCGGGGCAGGTACATGGATTTGCTCCCACGTTCTGTTGGCTATCGCCTATTCAAAATTTGCAGTTGGGAATACTAGATTGCACCGACTCCGGTTTCCATCCTGCGGATTCCTGGTACTTGTCGGCTTGGTTCTTATCGTAGATCTCATGATTTGGGCACAGGAGGGCGAGAAGCCAGAATGGCAGAGGGTCGAATTCGTCGCTTATTCCCCTGGCGGCAATACACTTATTTCAAGCATCACCAATTTGAAGGGTTCTATTTATCAATTGGATGTGGATCAAAGGATCGTCATTTGGGATCTCCAGACGAAACAAGTGCTTCATCGATTTCCATTGGAATATAAATGGCCAACTTGCTATGAACTCTCTCCGAAAGGTGACTTGCTTGCCTACGGGATCTTCGAAGGGCCAGCTGCATACGGACAGAGCGCGAAGGGGATAGTCGTTCTCATGTCGACCCAGACGGGAAAAACGCAATCCAAATTGATGGGACACACTGGTGAAATATTGAAAATCTCGTTTAGCGATGATGGGTCGACGATTGCGACTGCCAGCAGAGACCATTCGGCACGAATTTGGCGAGTATCCGATGGAAAGGAGTTGTCACGGTTTGAAAATCCGTACGATGTTATGTCAGTTGCACTTTCTCCAGACGGAAGCGAATTAGCGTACAACACGAGCACGACAGTTCCTTCCCCGAATAGTTCTATTGTCTATGTAACGGACTTGTACTCAGCACCACAGAAACGAACGTTGATAGGTTCAGCAGCAACCAACTCGATGCAGGTGGATTTTTCGCATGATTCAACTAGGCTAGCCTGTGTTGGTTGGGATGGAGTTATCACCACCTGGAAATTGGATGACATCTCGCAGCCCATGTCCATTTCAAGTAACGTGCAGCGCTTAACATCTCTGTGTTTTAGCCCAACTAATTACACACTTGCTTACGGTAGTTACGATAAGGTCGCAGTACTATGGGATTGCGAGCAGGGGAAGGCAATTGCGGTACTTCAACACCCTGTAGATGTTAGATCGATTGCATTCTCTCCAGATGGAAAACTACTGGCGACTGGTGAGGGTGGTGTTTATGACTTCGAGGGTGCTCAAGCGATTCGCCTTTGGAGCGTTGCGACCGGACAGATGGAGTCAACGTTGGATCTCTCCCTTGCACGGTGACACAAATCCCTATTTTCCGGGAACCGATGGTTGGGTAATAGGGGTTCTAGGCATTGTACGGATGCGTTGTGTCGCCAAGGAAGGCACCCGAATCCTTTATTCACAGGGCAGGTACAGGATGAGACGGCGTTTTTCTTTTCATACGCGAATGAAACTACTTTCCAAGATCGCAGTTGGTGCAGGTGTTCTGGTCGCTTCGCTCCTTACGAGCGCATCGATCGATGCCGGAACGGTTACCTTTGGCTCGGGCGTCAATACGTTCAACATGGAGTTTGTCACTATCGGCAATCCAGGAAACGCAGCGGACACATTACTAGGTTACACTCCATCGGGCCGTGTTGATTACACTTACGCAATTGGAAAATTCGAAGTGAGCGCGGACATGATCAACAAGTTCAATGCGTCACAGTTTTTCAAGATCACCAACAAAGGCAATTGGTCATCCGTCCATATGCCAGCTTCGAACATAACCTGGAATGAAGCCGCGAGATTCGTGAACTGGCTCAATTCAAGTACCGGTCACCCAGAGGCATACAAATATTCGTTTTTTAATGCTCCTATTCTCAATGCGAATATAACAACTTGGGCTGTCACAGACCCTGGTTACGACCCTAACAATCCTTACAGGAACAAACTAGCGAAGTATGTTCTTCCAAGCAATGACGAATGGTTCAAAGCTGCCTACTATGACCCTACCCTCAATGGAGGAAGTGGAGGTTACTGGGATCAAGGCACAGGAAGTAATACACCCCCAACTGCGGTTTTAAGTGGCACCTTACCAAACACCGCGGTATACTATCAACCACTCGAAACCGGTCCGGGCCCTGCAGAGATTACCCAGGCTGGTGGCTTAAGTGCGTATGGCGCCATGGCATTTGTCGGTAATGTACATGAGTGGACCGAGACATCGATAGACCGTACCAACAGCGATGGCAATATGCTACGGATCCAACGCGGTGGAGCCTGGTTTTACGCTCCGCTTAACAGAGGGGCTTTTAGTAACAACGAACCCTCTTTCAGAATCATCGAAGCCGGTTTTCGTGTCGCAATGCTAAACCCATCTAATGATGGCGGCGGTGGCGGTGGTGGTGGCGATGGTGGCGGTGGCGGTGATGGCGGTGGCGGCGGTGAAGTCCCTGAACCTACTTCGATGGCGATCTTCGGGCTCGGTGTACTGGGCATGGCTTATCGCGCACGACGCAAGAGCAAGAACAAGCAGGACACTCAGGAGCCAAGCAGCGAGAACCTCGCGTCGTAGTACGCATGGATGGTTAATTCTCTTATCGACAATCCTTCCTGGAACAATCGGCAGTGATCTCAAATTGGATTACTGCCGATTGTCCTTTTGGGATCGGCTGACGGCCTTCCTCCCTCACGGTTGGGATTATTGTCAAATATTCTGCGGGCAACGGCCAGCGTGCGAGTAACGCCTGCCAGCCGCTGTGTGATCTATACCCGAGAGAGGCCGGAGGCGAGAGGCGTTAGGCCGGAGGCCGGAGGCGAGAGGCCGGAGGCGAGAACCCACAAGCATATTGGAGAATCAAGCATGAACGCTGCAACGGCGTCCGAGATCGCACGCCTCAAAACGTTGACGATCACCAAAATGGTCGAGATGTTCGAATCGCTCTTTAGCGCGAAATGCCATAGCCGAAACAAACGCTACCTGATCCGACGTATCGCTTGGCGACTCCAAGCTAACACGGAAGGAAACCTTTCGGACGCGAGGGTGTCGCTGAAGTAACCTTCGTCAGTGTAAACCTGAGGAATGCTCCAGTCTCTGCTGGTAGCGAGTTCCCGACACATATCGAAAGGTTTGGAATTTTCAGTGTCGAGAGGCCCTTGAGGATTTGGTATGATTCTTGTTGCCTTTTCAATATGTTTGAACGGAATGAGATGACTATGCAGATGCCCCAAGAAGGCGGAAATGAACCGGCGACTTCCGAACGGAAATCTTTTTACTGCGAATTCCTCAGGATTTCGACCCCATCGATAGACGACTACATTCACCATCGCAAAACAAAACCTATTCATTTGTTCGCTTTGGCGATCCTCACTTACAGTAGGCCTATGACCGTCGAGGAGGTGGCAGAGTTTTTGGTAGCTCGCGGTTGGAAGCCTGCAACCGGCAATCCGGTGCTGTCACTAAAGAAATCCTTTGCGGGGCGGCTGCCGCTCGTTCAACTGGCAGATGGCAAGATTGATCTTGAGCTAAACTCCATCGAGCTGAGGATGCGGCTAGACGAGATTGGTATCCGAGTAACGCGCAATCCCGATGCCCCGTTTCGCTCCATGGGAGCGTCAGTGCCACTCCAAGAGGCAGCAAGTAAGCCAAAGCGAGCCATCATTCATGGTTTCTATGTCGATGAGCAACTCGTTGCGCTCACTCTGTTGGACGTGGACCAACGTAGTATTGAAACACTACACTCTGAAGACGCTTTCTTAGCAGCGAGCCATTTGAATCAGTACACTGTGTTGATTGGCCTGAATCCTCGCCTTCTTTTGAATCGAATTGGCATCAATGACGTACTTCCGTGGCGACTCATCGATCTTGCGCATCACCCAAAATCGAAGCAGATTAACAAGAGTGGACGCAAGCTTGCAATCACTACAGAAA
>JBIJCS010000048.1:0-14505 GCA_044344575.1 Pirellula sp.
TGCAACCCGTTCTGCAACACCAAAACAAGTGTGTTCGTCGACTTCCAAGGTGCTAACAACTCGCCCAGTAAGTGATTCTGTGTACTCTTCATTCCCAAAATCACGACATCCAACGCAGGCATCTGGCCAACTTGCTCATAAGCCTGAACTTGAGGCAAGTAAAAGTCCCCGTTCTTGCTATCAACCCTCAAACCATGCTCGCGCACAAACGCATAATCCGAATGAAACAGAAAGTGCACGTCCAAACCCGCACGTGCCATCAACCCTCCGTAATACCCCCCTAGCGCTCCCGATCCAATCACACCGTAACGCAATCGAGTACCCACACCCGATTCGCCTATCGCAACCCCACTCCCCACACTCATCGATTCACCCCTCCCATTCGTACTTGCCATTGCACCATCCTGACATCCACCCGTTTCGGTCCAGAGAACTGCCTATCCCCAAGCATAAGTCAGTTACGATCCTTCGCCAACCACCAACGATCCGGTGTCACCAACCGCATCAACAACCCAATCACCAAACTCAATGCCAACAATTGCGAACCCATCACCAAAGTCAGAAAAAATCCACTCTTAAAACCCACCGCAATCTTCGGGGGTAACTGATCCGGAGGAAACACTCCGCTAAGAGTCAAAAAAGCAACGCTGAACACCCCAATGATGAAATGCAACACGGGGATGACTTGCGTTAATCCAACCAACACAGCACCTCGTATCGTGAATAACATCAGCAAAGGATACAGCTGACAGAACAAAATCCCTGTCCCCAAGACCAACACAACCGCGCTTGCCACCCCAAACCGCGCCGCCAAATCGGTTACCCCCCAGCCGATCAACAATGGAGCAATCAAATTAAAAAGTAGCACTGCAGTCCACTCGAGACTCATAATCCAAGTACTCGCAACTACCCTCTTCGTTTCAACCGGCTCCGACTCCACCACCGTCGACGGCGCAAAAGGATTCTCTCGGTTCAATTCTTCGCTCATCGCTCCACTGACTCCAATCGACTTCCAACCACGAACCCTTACCCTTTGTGGCGATAACGATCGATCATCACTGCACCGAGTATCATCACACCAAACACAACCTTCTGCGCGTAACTATCGATCTGCATCAAGTTCATCCCGTTTTCAATCACCGCAATAATCAAAGCACCGATCAACGTTCCCACAATCGTACCGTAACCACCTCGCAACGACGTTCCACCAACAACCACCGCTGCAATCGCATCCAACTCATAAGTAGTCCCATACTTCGCCTCCGCAGACCCCAATCGACTCGCCATGATCACGCCACCAAGCCCAGCAAGCACCCCTGAGATGGCATAGGTCAAAATCAATACCCGCGATACCCGCACTCCACAAAGCCTCGCTGCAACTTCATTTCCCCCGATTGCATAGATGCTCCGGCCAAACGTCGTGTAACGTGTTACCCAATGAACGATCGCAACGATTCCAAACATCAACCACACGGCAACCGGTAAACCAATCCAAGTACCCTTGCCCAGCCAAACAAACCCCGCCGGCACTTGGTCAATCGACTGACCACGCGAAATGATAAACGCTAATCCGCGCGCTATCATCATCATCCCCAACGTGGCGATAAAAGGGGGTACACCAAATGCAACGATCTGCACCCCATTGAGCAAACCACATAAACCCGCCAAAGCAATCCCAAGCATCGCACCAAGGATCATTCCAGAAGTCGTCGCGTCCACCCCGCCTGCAACGTCTCGTATCAGCGTCGCAGTCACCACTGCACTAAGCGCAAAGAGACTGCCCACCGCAAGATCGATCCCTCCCGTGAGAATCACTAACGTCATCCCCACCGCCAAAACGGCTATCTCCACAATCCGATCAATGATGTTGACCAAGTTCTGCGGATTCAGAAAAATCGGCCAACTCGAACCATCCACCACGGTCAATTTCAATCGCTTACCAGGAAACTTCTCTTCCAAGCCCTCAAACAACACCCATTTGCTCGCCCCAGGCGCTAAAATCAACTCCAACTCAGATGAGGGATCCCCCTGTATCCGCTTCCGCACTTCTTGCGGTGTCCCTAACCATATGCGTTCCCACGGATCGCTCACGCCACGACTCTTCCACCGATCAGCAAACTCCACGGCGAAATCCCGATCCGCCGGACTCTCGCTCCCAACCACAACCGTTCCCCACGCCGTCGGGACATCCTTACCCCATAACAAATTCGCAGCATCCCTTGGCGTTGGCTGTTGCCGCCGAATCGTCATCAACGAAAAAAACAAACATAAACCCAACAACACCCAAACCATCGAGTAGCTCGATAAAACTCTCCAATAGGCCGATACCACGCCCCCAGCACTCGAACGCGTTTCCAAATTACCC
The DNA here is from genome assembly GCA_044344575.1 of Pirellula sp. Taxonomy (GTDB): domain Bacteria; phylum Planctomycetota; class Planctomycetia; order Pirellulales; family Pirellulaceae; genus JBKCUI01. Next base: position 2,366 of record JBIJCS010000048.1, read on the forward strand.
ATCAACCAACACCTTCCATCAAAATCTCGCCAAAGAGCGACGACGTAGCCACCATCCAACCATCCGCATTGTACTCGATCCCCCCGCTGCTGTTTCTCACTCAACAAGCCATTCTTGTCGGAGCAAGGTTGGTTCGAGCCAAGTTGTAGGGTATAACCTTCTGAGGCCTTCGCCTTCCCACCTCCCAAGCTAGCCTCTACTGCGATCATCCCGATGCTCTTGTGCCAATCCCACCCGCTCTTGGGCCAACAACCTATGGCCCCAAAAATCCTTTCTCTTCCATCCGCTCCCAAAACGCAAACAATGCTCTTCCTACTGTTTGCGTTGCTCGCCACCAACCTTGGCCGAGCCGAAGAACCGATCGCTTTCAACCGTGATATTCGTCCCATCCTCTCGGAACATTGCTTTCAATGCCATGGCCCGGACGCTCAACAGCGACAAGGGAACCTTCGGCTCGACCAACGCGATGCAGCCATCGCTCCCGCCGACTCCGGAAAAACGGCCATCCTCCCGAATCATTCAGGACAAAGCGAACTGATCGCTCGGCTACTGACATCCGATACAGATCTCCACATGCCTCCTGCCTCCACAGGGAAACAACTTTCGGAATCCCAGATAAAACGCTTGCAGCTTTGGATCGACCAAGGCGCACCGTACGAAGGACACTGGGCTTTCATCCCTCCCACTCGCCCCAATGTCCCACTCCCTAACCTCGCTTCCTCCTACCCCAACCCCATCGACCGCTTCCTTCTCGCGAAACTCCAATCTCACGGACTTGATTTCTCTCAAAAAGCAAACAAGGAAACTCTGATCCGTCGCCTATCGCTCGACCTAACCGGTCTGCCGCCGACTCTCGAAGAAATCGATGCCTTCCTAGCGGACAATTCTGCCGACGCCTACGAAAAAGTTGTAGACCGACTCCTCGCCTCTCCACACTACGGCGAACAAATGGCACTCCCATGGCTCGACCTCGCCCGCTACGCCGATAGCAATGGATTCCAAGTCGATTCCTCACGCCAACAATGGCCCTGGCGCGATTGGCTTATCGATGCCTTCAATCAAAATGTCCCCTTCGATCAATTCACCATTGAACAAATTGCCGGCGATATGCTTCCAAATGCGACCTTGCAACAAAAAGTCGCCAGCGGATTCCAACGAAACCATCGACTCAATGGAGAAGGTGGTATCATCGCCGAAGAATGGCGCGTAGAGACCGTCATCGATCGCGTCGAAACAACCGGCTTGACCTGGATGGCTCTGACGCTCAACTGCTGCCGCTGCCATGATCACAAATACGATCCAATCTCCCAACGCGAATTCTACTCGCTCTTCGCTTACTTTAATAACGTCACCGAAAGCGGCACACTCCAAGGCGAATCTCGCAACACAGAACCCGTGCTCTCCGTTCCCACCTCATCCCATCGCGAAGAACTCGCAAATCTCGAAAACCAACTCACATCGGCAATCTCTGCAGTGCAATCCGCCGAGCAAAACATCCCCCAAGAAATCACTCCCTGGGAAATCGATTTCAAAAAAACAATCGCTTCACAAACCCCAACCTGGAATATTCTAGCCCCCACCTCCGTCTCGGCGAAAAGCGGCACTACACTCACCAAACAACCCGACGGAAGCTATCTCGCCAGCGGCTCCAACCCCAACGATGACATCTACGAGACCGTTACCAATCCGCCAGAGTCAAGTATCTCCGGCATCCTCCTGGAGTGCTTTCCCGACCCCAGCCTGCCACAACAAAGCCTCGGACGATACCCCAACGGAAACTTCGTTCTGACCCGATTGGAAGTAGAAGTGATCCCTCCTTCCAATCCCAAGAACACAAATCCTAACACGGAACCAAATCCTAACACGGCGCCGCTCAAGCTTACCGGCAAAGTGATCCAAGCCGACGCAGACTACTCCCAGAAGGGTTGGGAAATCGGCAACACAATTGCCGGCAACCCAGGAAAAGGCTGGGCCGTCGACGGTCCAACCCGCAAAGAAATCTGCAGAGCCATGTTTCTGCTAGAAACCCCGCTACAAATAGAAGAAGGTTCGCAACTTACCATTCGTCTTGTACAGCAAACCCTCGGCCAACATAACATCGGACGCTTCCGACTGGCTACAACCTCTCTCCCAAAAGGATCCGTCGCCATCGCTGGGACACAAATCCCTGAATCCTTGAAGTCACTCCTCGCTCTTCCCGCAAGCGATCGCACGGAATCGCAACGCAACGAACTCATGGACTACTACAAAAAAAACGCTTCCGGCCCCTACCAACAAGCCGTACAGAAGGTGGAACAAACCAAAAAACAAATCGCCGACCTTCAAGCCAAATTCCCAACGGTCATGGTCATGCAAGAAATGGACAAACCACGCGACGCTTTTATCTTGATCCGTGGTGAATACGATAAACGAGGGGATAAAGTCACCCCCACCCTTCCAAAAGTTCTCCCCCAACTTCGCGAAGGTGAACCGAACAATCGACTCGGTCTCGCCCGCTGGATCGCTGACCGAAACCACCCTCTGACCGCTCGCGTCTGGGTCAATCGCATGTGGGAAAAATTCATGGGTAATGGCCTCGTGAAAACAACAGAAAATTTTGGCTCTCAAGCTGAATGGCCAAGCAATCCAGAACTCCTCGATTGGCTCGCGCTCGAATTCATGGAACCGACTTGGACCGCCCAAGCTGCCGGGTCCGACACCCACGCATGGGATATGAAAGCCCTCCAAAAAACCATGGTGATGAGCTACGCATACCAACAAAACACTAGCCTCGCCGGAAAGGACAAACTCGTCGAACTCGACCCCGACAATCGCTGGCTCGGTCGCGGACCAAGATTCCGTCTTTCCGGAGAACTACTGCGAGACCAAGCACTCCACATCAGCGGACTTCTCACCAAACAAATCGGCGGCCCAAGCGTTCGCCCCTATATGCCCGACGGCGTTTGGGATGAAACCAGTGTCTACGGAGACTTGCGCAATTACCAACACGATAAAAATGAAAATCTATATCGACGTAGCCTCTACACCGTTTGGAAACGAACCGCTGCTCCTCCCACAATGCTCTTGTTCGATGCCCCCAACCGTGAAATTTGCACCGTCAAACGCTCGCGTACCAATACGCCCTTGCAAGCCCTCTCACTACTGAATGAAATCACCTTCGTCGAAGCCGCACGCAAACTAGGCCAACGCATGCTCGATCATCCAGCACCAACCCTCGAAGAAAAACTACGATTTGGATTCCGCTTAGCCACCTCCCGCCTACCCTCCGAGCAAGAACTCCAAGTCTTAGTCGCAAGCTGGAATGAAGATGTCGCTTATTACAGCGAACACCTTGAACAAGCGGAACAGTTGCGACAACTAGGTGAATCCAAATCCGAAAACTCTCACCCCGCACAACTAGCTGCGTTCACCCTCGCAGGAAACGTCCTGCTGAACCTCGACGAAGTCATCACACGCGAATAATCGAATCCGCGATCCAATATCATGCACCATTGCCCCAATCCCAATCCCAACAACCAACCACCTGCACTCTTCTCCCGACAATCCTTTCTGCGGTCCGCCGCAGCAAGCTTGGGGATCGGTGCCCTTGCAAGCATCGATCAGCGATTTTCAAGCCATGCCGTCTCAAACGCTGCCGCCCCAGAAGCCGCCGCCTCAGACGCTGCTCCCTCAGACGCTACCGGCGCAAGTTCCGAGGATGCGATGCGAATCGGTCAGCACCATCCCCCAAAAGCAAAACGCATCATCTATCTGTTCCAGTCCGGGGCCCCCTCGCAAATGGATCTCTTCGACTGGAAACCCGCCCTCGCGGAACGACGCGGAGAAAATTTGCCCGACAGCATTCGGCAAGGACAACGACTGACCACCATGACCTCCGGTCAGTCAACCTTCCCCGTCGCTCCCACCGCCTTCCGCTTCCAACAGCATGGCTCTGCAGGAATGTGGTTCAGCGAAATCATGCCTCACATGGCTTCGCTCGCTGATGATTGGTGCCAAATACGCTCGATGCATACCGAAGCCATCAACCACGACCCAGCCATCACCTTCTGCCAAACCGGTTCCCAACTCGCCGGACGCCCCAGTATCGGTTCATGGATCAGCTACGGATTAGGAAGCGAAAACAAAGACCTTCCCGCTTACGTCGTCCTGACTTCCTTCGGTACCGGACGCCCCGATGACCAACCCCTCTACGATCGACTATGGGGCTCAGGCTTCCTTCCATCCAAACATCAAGGTGTCAAATTTCGAAATCGAGGTGACGCAGTTCTGTATCTCTCCAACCCAAAAGGGATCGATGCACAACGACGAAGAAAAACCCTCGACCGCATCGGGGAACTGAACGCTCAACATCACGCCCAACTTGTCGACCCAGAGATCCAAACACGGATCAGCCAATACGAAATGGCGTTCCGCATGCAAACCAGCGTGCCGGAACTACTCGATGTCTCCAACGAACCACAACATGTACTAGATATGTACGGTCCCGATGTAAAAAAACCGGGCTCCTACGCCGCCAACTGCTTGCTCGCTCGACGTCTCGCTGAACGAGACGTGCGATTCGTCCAACTCTTTCACATGGGCTGGGACTTGCACGGCAATCTCCCAAACGCCATCAAACTCCAATGCCGCGATACAGACCAACCCACAAAAGCACTCATCGAAGATCTCAAACAACGCGGACTCTTCGACGACACCCTCATCGTTTGGGGCGGAGAATTCGGTCGCACCGTCTACTCACAAGGTGCACTCACTGCTGACAATTACGGACGTGATCACCACCCAAGATGCTTTACCACATTGCTGACCGGTGCCGGAATCCGTAAAGGTACGGTCTACGGTGAAACCGATGACTATTGCTACAATATCACCAAAGATCCCGTGCACGTGCACGACCTCAACGCTACCATCCTGCACCTGCTCGGTATCGACCACACGAAACTTACCTATCGCTTCCAAGGTCGCGACTTCCGATTGACGGACATCCACGGCAATCTCATTGCACCCATCCTTGCGTAAGCGATCCACTGAAGCGAATTACTGAAGCGAATTACTGAAGCGATCGACGGTTAAAATCTACGGTAAAAATCTACGGTAAAACTTCCTCCTCTCCCCAAACCTCTTTTGCCCCTAGACTCCCCACGAACTTCTAGGACGGAGCGATTGCGATGAAACTTGCAAACGGAACCACCCTGATTCATCACGGTCAAGTTGTCGACGGAACCGGTAAGCCCGCCATCGAAAACGGAGCCGTCGTCATCGAAGACGGAAAAATCACTTACGTCGGACCAGACGTCGCCAAACCACCACTCCCACCCAATACCACCACCATCGATGCCAAAGGTGGAACCATCCTTCCCGGACTCGTTGAAGCCCACTTTCATGCAACCTACTTCAATATCGCCGCTCTCGAAGACCTCGACATCAAATATCCCGTCGAGTACGTCTCCCTTCTCACCAGTGTCAATGCACGGCTCGCACTCGAATGCGGCTACACCGCAGCTCGCTCCGGTGGCTGCCTCTTTAATATCGATGTCTGGCTAAAAAAAGCCATCGAAGAAGACTTGGTGCCCGGACCAAGACTCTCCGCAAGCGGTCGTGAGATATGCTCGGCTGGCGGACTGATGGACTGGAATCCCGAATTTCGCAAAATCGGAATGGAAGGACTCGTATTTATTATCAATGGCGCTGAAGACGCTCGCAAAGCCGTCCGAGCACTTGTTAAAGATGGTGTTGAATGGGTCAAAACCTATCCAACCGGCGATGCCGCTTCTCCCGATGCAAACGACCACCACACCCTTTGCATGACCTTCGAAGAAATGCACGCTGTGGTCGCGACGGCACACAACCACAAATTAAAAGTCACCGGTCACTGCCGTGCTACCGAAGGAATCAAAAACGCGCTGCGCGCAGGATACGATTGCATCGAACACGGCACATTCATGGACAACGAAGCTCTTGATCTACTCCTCGAACGCAATGTCCCTTGCGTCCCCGCTCTCTATTTCGAAAAAGCCAGCGTCGAACTCGGCCCTGAATTCGGTCTGCCCCAAAGTGTGATCGATGGACACCAAGAAACCCTCGACGGTGGCATCGAAAGTGCCATGAAAATCCTTCGCGCCGGCGGACGCTTGGGAATGGGCGGAGACTACGGCTTCGGCTGGAACCCCCACGGTGATTACGCCCGTGAACTTACTTTCTTTGTCAAAGAAGTCGGATTCACACCGCTGGAAGTCATCACCTGCGCCACAAAAACAGGTGCCGAAATCATGGGACGCGATAAAGAATTCGGTACCCTCGAAGTCGGTAAACTCGGTGATGTCCTCGTCGTCGATGGCAATATCCTCGCCGATATATCCCTCCTCGAAGATCGCAAACGTTTCGTCGCCGTTCTCCAAGGCGGAATCATCAAAGCAGGACAACTCGCCAAACCTTTCCCAACGATCATCAAAAGCGAAAAGTAAACGCATGACGCGTTTCACTCAAACCTTGGACACCACTCGAATTCCTTGAATGCAAGGAGCGCAACTGCGATGAACTCAACCGTGAACCACTTTGAAGACCGCTGGCTGCTCGTCGGCAATGGAACCAGAAAACTTCTCGCTAGCTATCGCCCCAGTTCCCTCACATCGGACCTTGCTCCAGTCCTCTTTCTGATCCATGGCGTCACCCGCCGCTGGCGCGATTGGGAACCGATGATCCCCTTCCTAAGCCCCCACTGGACAATCTTTGCCATCGATCAACGCGGCCACGGACTTTCCGATCGCGCGGATTCCTACTTCGTTCTCGATTATGCAAACGACATGGTCGAAATCCTCCAACAAAAAACCCAAGCCAGCCCCCCAGTTGTCCTCGCCGGACACTCCCTCGGTGCTATGGTCGCCGCCTACGCAGCAGCCGTTGTCCCCGAACAAGTCCGCGCCGTAATCCTCGAAGACCCGCCCTTCCAATCCATGGGAAACGCAATCGCCGGCTCTACTTGGCAAGCTCTCTTTCGCGGGATGCAACAAGTCTGCAAAGACGCAGCCTCACCGCCCAACCCCGACAATCTCACCGCTGGAATGAGCACCGAAGCCATCGCAGCACTCCTGAGCGAAGTCGTTGTCGCCACCGCTTCCGATAATACCCCTATCCGCCTTCGGGACGTTCGCAACAAAGAAGCACTCCTCTGGAGCGCAGCTTGCCTGAAGAACGTCGACCCAAAAGTCTTCGACGCCCTCGTCGCCGGCTCTTGGCTCAACGGCTACTCCCCCGAGGACATCGCCCCCAAACTAAAGTGTCCCGTCTCCCTACTCCAGGCAGACCCAAAAGCCGGCGGTGCACTCAGTGATGCAGAAGCCCAAGCCTTCGCCCACCAAGCGAAAAACTGCGAACTGAAGAAATTCCCCGGGAAAAACCATCAACTCCACGGCACCGTCCCCCAGGAAATTGCGGCGGCTATCAACCGCTTCCTACCCGAAAATTAACAATTTCCCGCATTGCCCAACTAAAAAAGAAAACTCACCCTAGAAAAGAGGCAATCTGGGAAATCTAGGAGTTTTTTGACGATTCTCCCGTGTGCGAGGACTGTCATTAGCTATCATAACGGCTCCTCTGAATGACTTTTACTAACCTCATTCCCCCCCCCAAGCGTTGGTTTCCACACAATGTAACGCGCTTGCTGGAGCAGTGAAATGAAGATCGCAAAATACAGATTTTGGCTCAGTAACTCCGTAGCGAACTCCCTAGTGGCTATCGTTGCCGTTGCGCTTCTCTTGACCAACAGCACCGCGCAAGCAGACCTCGTTGCAGGTTGGGATTTCCAAACCACTGCCACCGGCGGTACGGCTGTGGTCGCAGCACCAAACACCCCCAACCTCTACGTTGCAAACTTTGGCTCTGGAACTTTTTTCCTCAATGGCCAAGAAGGTTCCAGCACCTGGGTTGCTTCCGCGACAGCAGCCCAAAACGAACTTAATGGATTTGGTGGAACCACTGTCAATGCTGGTCCTGGGTTTGCAACTACAGGAACCCCAGGCGCACTTGCAATGCTTAACAGCACCGCCAACGGAAAGTCCGCAGTATTCAAATTCTCCATGGCTGGGTTCAAGGACTTGATCGTCAGCTACGCAACCCAACGGACAGGAACCGGGTTTACCTCACAAACGTGGGCTTACAGCACCGATGCAACAAACTGGACAGATGTCCAAGTCTTCGACGCTATACCTGCCAGTTTTGCGACCCAAACCCTCAACACCATCTCCGCTTTGGATAACGCAAGCAGTGCATACTTGCGATTGACCCTCACAGGAGCAACTTCAAATAACGGCAACAACCGCTTGGATAACTTCCAATTCAACGCCACGGCTGTTCCTGAACCAACCTCGATGCTGTTGCTCGGATCGGTTACCCTCGGCGGATGGGCCGTACGTCGCTACCGCCGTCGCTAATCAACGCGATGGAATCAAAACGCAACCAAACGGTGCAATGGAAATTGCACCGTTTTTTTATGCACAAACAACACCCATCATCTCGTTCAGCGCTCTAAGACGGGCTTACGACGCCCCTTCTCAACCACAAAGTCTTCCGCCGAACCTAAAAAACAAAAACTTCACTATTGGACAGTTCGGAAGTTTCCGATATATTGAAGTATCAGTCAACGGCGACTGCGCAGTGACGAAAAACACGGCGAAACAAATAGCGAAGTGGATCACTAGGGAGGACAGCCACATGTCCGCAGCCAACAAAACTCTCACCAGCCTCGAAGCTCTCGGCGAAGCAGCCGAATGCCTCAAAGTACTCGCTCACCCGCACCGGTTACGGATGGTGCAAATGCTCCTCGTTGAAAACTATACCGTCACCGAACTCGCAGAAGCCTGCGAACTACCCACCGCAATGGCCTCCGAACACCTTCGCTTGATGCAACGCTGCGGTTTCTTAGACAGCGAACGCGAAGGCCGAAAGGTCTACTACCAAGTCGTCGAACCGCAACTGCAAAAAATCCTCCAGTGCATCGAAGAACGTTTTGGCTGTCATGAAACATCTCCAAAACGCTCTCACTGATGCTCATCATGAGATGCATCCGTTCTGAGCCCTTTGGTGGGAATCCCATCAAAGCTCCCTTCGGTGGCTCCTCATGAATAACGCATCTCTACGTAGCCTCAGTCTACCTTTCCTCGGTCTACATAACCTCAGTTACCTACCCTAAGTCTACCTACCCTAAGTCTACCTACCTCCCTCAATGAGGATGAACAAGCGATGTCAGTAAAATCCATCACCGTCCAAGAACTTGGCAATTTGCTCAACAACGGCCAGACCATCGACTTGATCGATGTCCGTACCCCTGCAGAGTTCCAAGAAATACACGTCAGCATTGCAAAGAACTTGCCGCTGGATCAACTTTCACCCGCAAGTCTTACTCCCGGACGCGATCCGAACCAGCCTCTGTACGTGATCTGTCGATCTGGAGCTAGGGGATCGCAAGCTTGCACGAAACTGCTGAACGCTGGGATCGCCAATGTGATTAATGTCGAAGGCGGTACCATGGCTTGGGATAAAGCTGGATTGCCCGTCGTGCGAGGCAAAGCCACCTTATCTCTTGACCGCCAAGTGCGCATCGCGGCAGGCTTTCTCGCTCTCTGCGGTGCTGTCCTCGCTCTGACAATCGATCCGCGATGGGCACTCCTGAGCGGATGCGTCGGAGCAGGGCTGATGCACGCAGGGATTACCAATAGCTGCATGATGGGAATGATGCTCGCAAAAATGCCTTGGAATCAAATCAAGTGATTCGTTTCTTACCCCAAGTGCGTCTCGTCCCAAACGAAACCAAACCAGAGCAATGAAATAGCTCCTGAACTAACGAACCCCTGAATCATGAAAAGCAACTCAAAAATCTCCTGGCTAGCAACGCTTTCGCGTGAATTGCGTTCTTGGCTTATCCTCCTCGCAGGATTCGCTGCGGTGATCGGAATGCTTCTTTGGGCCGCAGGGGTCTTTCACCCCAAAGTGCACCGCAGCAACACCCATGACTCCGACACACTACAACCCGGCAATACACTGCTGCAGCTTCAAGCTGTCCAGCTACCGCGCTACGAAACGGCCGTTGGAACAATCCAAGCGGTACATGAAGCAGCCGTAGCGAGCAAAATTCTGGCCAGGGTTGAAGAAGTCAACGTCACGGCCGGCCAAAAGGTCCGTGCCGGTGACATTCTGGTCAAGCTACTCGACCAAGACCTGCGAGCGAAACTCGCTCAAATCGAATCCAATCTTGTGTCAGCGCAAGCCAAACAATCGCAGGCCCAATCAGAATTCCAACGGGCGAATTCCCTTCTCGCACAAGCCGCCATCTCACAATCCGAATACCAAGCTCGCGAGGCTGACATCCGTTCAGCAAACGCCGAGGTAGAACGTTCGAAACAAGCCATTGAAGAAGCAAAGATTCAACTCTCTTTCGCTACCATCGCGGCCCCATTTGACGGGATCGTCGTCGACAAACAGGTCAAAGCCGGGGATACGGCCGTTCCAGGCCAAGTCCTCTTTAGAATCTACGATCCAACCCAAATGCAACTCGTCGCTCAAGTCCGTGAATCACTTGCTCTCTCCCTGCGACCGGGACAAACCATTACCGCTAGTCTCGACGCACTGAACTACGAGACACAAGCCACCATCAGCGAAGTAGTCCCACAAGCCAACTCGGCAACACACTCCTTCGAAGTCAAAGTCATCGGTCCCGTCCCTGAAGGAATCTACAGCGGTATGTTCGGTCGCTTGAAACTCCCGCTCGGTACCGAAGAAGCCATCTTAGTACCGAAAGATTCCATCCTACGAATCGGTCAGCTTTCCATGGTACAAGTTGCACAAGGAGATCACCTTGTTCGCCGCAACGTGCAATTAGGACGTGAATTCCAAAACCAAATCCAAATCCTCGCTGGACTGCGCGCCGGTGAAACCATCGCCGTCAAAGAAGCATCCAAAAGCGATGCATCCCAAATCGACGCATCCCAAATCGACGCATCGAAAAATGAGGTGCGATAATGAACGCAAGCCATCCAACTTCGACGCCCCAGCACAACGATCTGTTGTCGAAGTTCGTCAAAGCCTTTCTCGATAGCAACCTCTCGATCATCCTGATCATCGCCGCTTCTCTCGTCGGATTGGCGGCCTTGCTGATCACTCCTCGCGAAGAAGATCCACAAATCGTCGTCCCGCTGGCCGATGTTTTTGTGCAAGCCCCAGGTTACGACGCAAAACAAGTCGAGCAACTCGTCTCCACTCCATTAGAACGGATGCTCTCGCAGATCGATGGCGTCGAATACGTTTACAGTATGTCGCGGGATGACCAAGCGATCATTACGGTTCGATTCTATGTTGGCCAAGATCGAGAACGCAGCTTGGTCAAGCTCTTCAAGAAGCTCAACGAAAATCAAGACTCCGTCCCAGCCGCTGTAAAGGCTTGGGTTCTCAAGCCAGTAGAAATCGATGACGTTCCAATCGTAACCTTCGCCCTCAGCGGTGCCGGGGACGACAGCGCTCAACTCCGACGCATCGGCGAGGAAATGGTTGAACGCCTTGCCTCCATTAAGCATGTCAACCGAGCGTACATCGTCGGCGGTGAATCCCGAATCGTCCGAGTCGAAGTTCTGCCCGATCGACTTCAAGCCTTCCAATTGACGTTGTCCGATGTTCAACGCGCGATCCGCGCTGCAAACGAAGTTGTCCCCGGGGATCAAATTGCTCGAAATGATGCTCAATTACAGATTCGCACCTCCGCAGGTCTTCGTTACCCCGAGGAACTAAACCATTTGGTCGTCGGCGTCTTCCAAGGCTTGCCCGTTTACATCAAAGACATCGCAGAAGTAATTGATGCAGCCAACGAACCTGAAACCTACGTCCGTCATGGTTGGGGCCCCGCCGCCGAGTTCCCCCAACACCACGGCAATCCAGGTACTCGACTCGGTGACCATGGAACTCCATCTTTCGACGATCATTCTGCTCTAACGCAAACAAACGATCAGACCATTCAAAAAACAACCCGCGAAACGCAATCCTCTCACTCCGCAAACCATTCTTCTGCGTCTCGCCCCTCGATCACGATCGCGATTTCAAAACAAAAAGGTGCCAACGCTGTCTCCGTCTCGCAATCGGTCATCGATGCCGCAGAAAAA
>JBIJCS010000049.1:0-14499 GCA_044344575.1 Pirellula sp.
CTTCGGATGCGATCTTGCGGTTCATGGAGGCGATCGATCGGCATGTAGGATCGATGCATAGCGCGATGATCTTGCGGCACGGCAAGGTGATAGCCGAGGCCTGGTGGGCGCCGCAAGCGGCAGACAAGCCGCACGTGTTATGGTCGTTGAGTAAATCGTTTACATCGACGGCGGTAGGGTTTGCGGTTGAGGAGGGGAAACTCAAGATACACGACGAGGTGCTATCGTTTTTCCCGGAGGAAGCGCCCAAGGAGCCGTCTGCGAATCTCAAGGCGATGCGGGTGGTTGATTTGCTGACGATGTCAACGGGGCATCAAGAAGAGCCGAATGTGCGCGAGGAAAAGAATTGGATCTCTGCGTTTCTTGCGCATCCCGTTCCGCACAAGCCCGGCACCCATTTTCGCTACAACACGCCGGCGACTTTTATGCAGTCCGCTATTGTTCAGAAGGTCACGGGTCAGACGGTAAATGAGTATCTTCAAGGTCGCTTGTATGCTCCCTTGGGGATTGCGACCCCGGTTTGGGACAAGAATCCGCAGGGGGTATCGGTTGGGGGTTACGGTTTGTATTTGAAGACAGAGGACATTGCCAAGTTCGGGCTGTTGTATCTGCAAAAGGGTAAATGGCAGGGGCGGCAACTGCTTTCGAGCGATTGGGTATCGATGGCGACATCGAAACAAGTTTCCAATGGAAGTTCGCCGACGAGTGATTGGGATCAGGGTTATGGATACCAGTTTTGGCGATGTCGGCACGGTGCATATCGTGGGGATGGCAAGGACGGTCAGTTTTGTATCGTATTGCCCGAGCAGGATGCGGTGGTCGTGATGACAGCGAATACGAGCAACATGCAGGCCCAGCTCGATCATGTATGGAATCATTTGTTGCCTGCTTTCCGGGATGAAGCACTTCCGGAGAATGCGGCGGGGTTTGCCCAGCTGACCAAATTCTGTGACGGATTGAAAGCGACGCGTTAGTGCATCGAACAAGGGGCTGGAGAGCGGATTAGGTCATGGCTGCAAGGAGTTCTGCGAGGGGGATGGTAGCGAAGGTTGTAGCGTAATCGGACATGGCGTAGGGGATGACGAGGTGGTCCTGGTGGACGATAGCGCCACACGAGTAGACGACGTTTGGAACGTAGCCAGCACGTTCCAGTTCATTGGGGGTTATCAGTGGTTCATGAAGTCTAGCGAGGACTTTGGTGGGGTTGTCGCGATCGAGGAGTAGAGCGCCGATGCAATATTTTCGCATCGGGCCAACTCCATGGGTTAGGACGATCCATCCTTTGTCTGTTTCGATGGGAGACCCGCAATTTCCGATTTGTACATATTCCCAGGGATTTGTCGGTTTAACGATGAGTTCTCGGGAATGCCAGAAATACAATTTGTCCGAGTAGGAAAGATAGAGGTTTTCTCCATCTTGCCTGCCGATCATTGCGAAATGGCCGTTGATTTTGCGAGGGAACAGCGCCATGCCTTTGTTAGCGATTGCGGCGCCATTGAGCGTATGCATTTTGAATCGCAGGAAGTCGGAGGTTTCGAGCAATTGCGGGAGAACCATACGTCCATCGAAGGCGCTGTAGGTCGCGTAGTAGCAAGTAGCTCTCGAGTCGGATTGGAATTGGACAAACCTTGCATCTTCGATCCCGTTGCTTTCGGTGGGGCTTAGGGGAAAGATGAGCCGTTCTGAGAGGAGTTGTTTATCTGTGTATTGAATTTCGTAGTTGGATTTCGCCAACATGATCACTTGTTCGACGAGTTGGGCTAATTCATTTCGTTCCGATCGATGCTCCCGAAAAGACTTCTTCAGTTGGGATTCAAGTTCTTCAGATGTGAATACATCTGGCAAGCCGTGGAGGACTTCGGTGACGAAAGGGCAACCGCGACCTAGTTCCACTAATTTGCGATGGAATAGATCTTTATCGTATTGTGTATCTTGGACCAAGCGTGGCGTGGTGACTAGGTTGCTAGGTTCGTCGATGATAATTTGAAGATTATTGTCGATCTTTCCGCTACGGAAGACGATGGACGAAACATGTCCTTCGCCGACGGCACGTAGGCTCATGATGAATCGCAGTTCACCTTTGGTTAGGTTGGATTGATCGGGATGCGGGACGATAGATGGGTTGAACAGTGCTGCAGATTCAAGCGAGTATTCTTGGGTGAAGTAAGCGCCGATCAACAATTGTCGGTTTTGACTTAAGGGTGTATCTGTGAGCATAAATCTACGCAGAGAATCAAACCGTTGCTGGAAGAAGCGATTTGGAGTTTGGTGACGGTTGTGAAACTCGTCGAGAACTTGGGCGATCTGCTGATCTACCTCGGATTCTGCAAGAGTGCATACGCGTGCGATGATCCGCAGGATGCGGTCATCGTTCGGGGGTTGAAAGGGGCGCAGTACCACACGGTTTTTGTTGGGAGAGAGAATGATTCCGGTTCGGAGCAGCGGCATAGATGGGTTCAAATCGACAGAGTGGTTCGAGAGAGCGTTTTGTTAGGGAGGCGATTGACGTGGACTGGACGTTGCTCGCATAGTCGCACCTAAAGATCGCATCGCGACGAGGGAGAGGAGGTAGGAAAGTGTTGACTCAGCACCTTGGTTTTCATTAAGCCTATCTGCCATCAGCCCGTCAAAGCACCCGCCTGATGCTGCATCGTGGACGGGTTGGCCGATATCATTTCGACCTAGGAACCAATCGAAGGCCAGATGTGCTTGTTCGTTCCAGTAAGGATCCCCACAAGCAGCATAGGCTTCGATGGAAGCCGCGACCATCCCGTACGCCTCGATGGGTTGTTGGTCAAATGTGGCGTTTTGGCCTTCGCAACTAAATCCGTTGGAACCGATTGGGCGAAAGCGTTGTGTTGGGGATCGCTGATGTTCGCTAAGCCAACGCAGTGATTGGAGTCCTAGGTTAAGTGCTTGTGCATTACCGGACCATCGACCGTGGGAGATGAGGGCTTGCGGAATTCTCGCGTTCTCATAAGTTGCGTTGGACTCAAACCAAGGCCAGGAGTCTGTTGCTGTTGCGGCGTACAAATTCAGGAGCCTGTCTACCAGTACTTGGCTCGTCTCGATCGCTTGCGCATCTCCACTGCAGCGTCTGAGGTATTCATGGATTCCGAGAATTGCAAAGGCCCAAGCTCTGGGTGATTGAGTTGATTGGCAAGCTTGCAGGGCACGGTGAAACAGACCGCGAGCCCAGGCGTTCAAGCCGGCTTGCCGCGATCTTCCGACACAAGTTCCTATTGCCCAGAGTGCGCGCCCTTGGCAATCCTCAGACCCTTCCTCTTCGAGCCATTTTCGGTCGAAGCTCATGAAGTTTCTGAAACGTCCGTTGGAGACGTTAAAGGCTCCGTTGGTGAATGCGGCGTACCGAGAGGCGAGGGGTAGCACGATTTGTGGATCGTATCCGTTCTCTTCGAGCAGGATGCTGAGAATCAGCGCCCGTGCGTTGTCATCGGTGCAATAACCGTGGGTATGGTCTGGGACGGAGTAGATGGCGTGTTGAACGATGCCAGTGGAGTCGCTGAGGTTCTTTAGATGGGAGAGTTGGAGGAGAGGTAGTGCCAATGGTTGTTCGTCTAGCGTTCGCACAACCCAAGTGTGGTTGTGGGAGGATCTGCGTTGCTCTCTCGACTGCAAAAATGAGTCGAGATAACTTTCCGAGACGTGGTCCCAGGTCATTTTCTGACCGAGCGATTGAGCGTTCTTCCGCATTTGGTTTCGGCGCGCATCGTCGCCCAACAACTCAATGACTGCGTTTCCAATTGCAGCAGAGTCCCCAAAGGGAACCAGTACGCCACGGCCGTTGGCAAGAAGTTCCTCCGCGTGCCAATAGGGTGTTGAAATAACAGCTTGGCCACTTCCGAATGCATAGGCCAAGGTACCAGAGACCGCTTGTTCTTCGTTCAGATAGGGAGTGATGTACAGGTCGGCCGAGCCGATGAAATCGGTAAGTTCATCAATCGACACAAAGCGATTGTAGAAGCTCACATGCTTTTGGATACCGGTTTCGATGGCAAGGCGTTCTAGGTTGATGCGATAACGTTCGCCTTGTTCCCTCAGTAATGTGGGGTGCGTAGCGCCGAGAACAAGATAGATAAAGTCGGGAAATTTTTTGATGATTTCAGGAATAGCACGGAGTACGAATTCGATCCCCTTGCCGGGCGAAAGGAGGCCGAAGGTTAGTGCGACAGGTTTACCTTGAACGTTGAATTGCTGTTTCAGAATGTGTTGCGGAGTATCTGGTAGTTTTGGGATACCATGTGCAATAAGATCGATCCGTTCGGAGGGAATCCCATAAGTGCTCTCGAGGGTTCTTTTGCTTCGCTCTGTCATGACGACCAATCGAGTCGAGAGGCCAGCAATTTCCGACAGGATTGCGCGTTGCAAGGAGTTTGGGTTGGACAGCACTGTGTGTAGAGTAGTAACCACGGGCATTCTCAAGTCACGCAAGAGAGCCAGGATATGGCTACCTGAGGGCCCACCGTAAATTCCGAATTCATGTTGGAGTGAGACAATATCAACGTTGTTGAGATTCAAGTAATCGGCAGCGTTGCGGTAGTCTTCGATTTCCTGCTCTGCGATGCGCGCTTGCACCTCTTTTTCATAATCATATCCCTCAGAGATATTGTTGATTGCGACAACAAAGCAATTTGCAGTGGTTGCGTTTGAAACGCAACGTCGGAGGTCGTACGTAAATGTAGCGATACCGCATTTTCTTGGGGGATAATTACCAATAAATGCAATTTTTGTAAGGCGCGGAATGTTCATGCTCAAGGTACACACTTCTCGAAGAGGAATTAGGGGCGACCATGGCGAACGCTTAAAGTTTTGCAGAAGGACTCGTTGAAATTGCGGTCTCTATGCGGTACTGGGAGATTGCATCATCGAATCGCAGATGGTGCGTGATGGGAACCGAGTTCAATCCGTTGAGAAGAGCGTGTAAGGCTACTTGGAAGGTTGTCGCATTGAGCAAAGGATCGACGGGCGTGGTTGCGTCGAGGGCCAAGAGTTTTAAATCTTGACCTTCGGACTCCAGTTGATCGATTAGATATCGTTTTACGAGTGGATAGGGGGTAAGTTCGAGGGGTAAGCAAGAAGCGTGAAAGGTGTCGTACTGAGGTTTGTCGGAAAAACCGAAGAGGACAGTCGCTTGTGTTGTGGGATCTGAAGGGTCGATCGCTACAAGCTTGGGGCGTGTTGGCTGGTTGCCTTGCTTTAGAACGTAGTGGGGGGTGTTTAGAGAACCTTCCACCATGATGGACTCCTTGGCAGAATGCGGACCTGCAGCGGCCGAAAGTGATAGAGGAGCTTCACGCAGATCAAGGCTGCAGACTACCACGATTCACCTAGAGGGCAATCGATAAAACCTTGAAACGGTCAGAATAGTTGTGGTGGGCAGTTGTGTAAGCCAGTGGTTTAAGGCTTGGGCTTCTGCAAGAGTTTTGAATTGCAAGCATTCACTGGTTTTCAATTAAAGCGTGAAGAATGCAGGTGTTTCACGAAGTATAGCGGAGTTATTCGGAGCGATCCGGGATTGTCGCGGAGTCAGTGGGTCGCATAAACTGCGGGGATGACCCGCATCGATCGATATTTAGCATTTTTATACATCCGCGTGTTTCTGGTTTGCTTTTTGACGCTTGCCGGACTGTTGATGGTTGCCCAGATATTCACGAACCTCGACGAGTTCATTCAGTACGGCAAGATTCGCGGCAGTTTGGCTTTGGCCCTTGCGGAGTATTTTGGTCCGGTGATGTTGAGTATTTTCGATCAGACATGCGGGCTGATCGCATTGCTAGCGATGCTGTTTGTCATCGCGCTGCTTTATCGTACGAATGAGTTGACAGCAATGTTAGCTGCAGGGATCAGTAAAGCGAGGATTATACGACCGTTGTTGGTACTGAGTGTGATTGCGATAGGGATGGGGGTCGTGACCCGGGAGTGGTGGATTCCACAATGGAGTCATGTGTTGACGAAGAAGCCTCAGGATTTGCAAGGGACGGAGCGCATACTACCGATTCGGCCGACCGAGGATCGGGAGTATGGGATGTTGATCGCTGGACGGAACTTGGTGAACAATACGCAAACGATTCAGAGTCCGGTGTTTCGTCTTTTTGGTCCGGCGGCATCGATTACGAGTCAGATTCATGGAGCGAGTGCAAGGTATTTAGCGGCGACGCAAGAGCATGGAGCAGGTTACTTGGTCGAAGGCGTGCTCGACAAGGAGATGTTGTTGAAGGGGTCGGTGCAGTTTGAGGGAGCAGATTATTTGCGATTACCGTCGGACACACGATGGCTTAAGCCGACGGAATGTTTTCTACCCAGTGTGGTTGAGTTTGACATGTTGCGAGGGGGGACAGCCAAGCAGTTTGCGTCGACGAGCGATTTGCTTTGGCGACTTCGGCATCAGAGCGAGTACTACGGAGAGGATTTGAAGTTACTGATTCACCGTCGGTTTCTGCAGCCTTGGATGGATTTAACGCAGTTGCTTTTAGGATTACCGTTTGTGCTCACGACGCGCAATCGCAATGTGATTCAGTTGTCTTTGGCTTGTTTAGTGACGTTTGGGATCTTTTTTGCGGTGACGACAGGATTCGGGGTTTTGGGGGCATCGCGTATTTGGATAAGTCCGGCGTTTGCGGCTTGGGCTCCCTTAATGGTTTTTGCGCCGGTGGCGTATGCACGTGCGCGGCGTGCGTTGATGGAGTAGTGGTGTTTGTTTGGGGGGGGAGGGTTAATAAAAAAAATCGGCCCACCATTTCTGGCGGGCCGATTTTAGTCGCAGGTATCTTAACCCTAGCAGTCCGATTCGCGATTAGCGAACGCGGGTGCTGCTAGCTTGAATGATACCACGATTGGTGTTCAAGTAAGCATGTGGGTCAACCACAGGTGCTGGGGTTGCTGCTGGAGCAGCAACTGGGGTGCTTCCGCAGGAAGTGCATCCTGCAGGAACGCTGTCGCATGCACCGGTATCGCAACCCGAAGCAGACTTCTTCGCGAACAACTTGCCGAGCAAGCCGCCGTGACGCTTCTTCGATCCACATCCGCTATCGCAGCCACCGGCGATTCCGCCGTTACCTGCACAAGGATCGCAAGCAGCGATTTCAGCACCGCAGCTTGGTCCGTTGCCGAGACCGCAAGCTGGAGCAGCGATTTCAGCGCCGCAGCTTGGGCCATTTCCACAACCAGCTTGTTCAGCACCGCAGCTTGGAGCTGTGGTTACACATGCTGGAGCGGAGAGAGCAGCGTGCTTAGCAGCCAACTTAGCGTGGAGGTTAGCCTTAGCAGCATGAAGGCGAGCCATCTTGTTTGCATGAGCAGCAGCAAGCTTGCACTTCAGACCCTTGAGGCCATCCAAAACAGGTGTGCGAACCACGACAGGACGGCAAGCAGCGGTTTCAACGCCGCAGCTAGGACCGATATTTCCACCGATTCCGCCGTTGCCTGCACAAGGATCGCAAGCAGGAGCAGCGATTTCAGCGCCGCAGCTAGGACCGTTGCCACAACCAGCCATTTCGGCTCCGCAGCTTGGGCCAGCGCCGCAACCAGCTTGTTCAGCTCCGCAGCTAGGATCTACAACCGAGGTATCGCAGCAGGAGCTCGAAGCACCAACGCCACGTCCACCCAACAAACGATGAATCAGATCGCCACCGAAGCTTTGTCCGCAGAGGGTAGCACCTAAAACCATCGAACCAACAATCATGTTCCACTTCATCGAACCAATTCTCCCTATGTACATTGGGTCACTGACCGTCGCGACGACTGCTAACATGGCGGAGTTGAGACCGATTTCGGCGCACGAAGTCGCCGCCGAAATCGCCCTCTACTGGCGCGGCTAATGAGCGACCGCGTTGAGGTCGCTCGTGTGACTTCGTAAGCCCCACTTCCATTGACATCATCCGTCCGTACTTGGATGAATGTCACCCATGTCTTTGATCGCTCGCAGCTTGGCCCCCCGAGATCATCTCGAAGAACCAAGTTTGAATTGCGACGGTTGCCGGCCGAGTCTTCCACAGACCCGATCAGTTCTGGGTCACCGGCAATTTCGCATTCCATCTCACCTTCTCCCTGCCCGCCCTTGCGGGCCATCCGTCGGCAGGTTGAAACTTGGTAAGATGCGACGACGAGGGAAACTATCGGCAAGCGGTGGAACTGCCTTGAACTGTCGAAGGCTTTTTTCCAAAATTGAACCCAGATAGGAACTTACGTAAATCTTAACGGGTGGGAAGGGTTCAACGTTTCTACGCGTTACGCCACCGAACAAATTACCTAAGTTCGCAAAGACTCCCTTTCGAATTGCCGAGAAGGTATAATCGTCAGAGTCGATCGCTCGGCTCTGCGAATGCGCTCTGCGCGGGCTTTGTGTTGGAGCGTGCCGGTATCGTTCAGCATCTGCTCATTGTTCATCGAAGTTGGCTGTGGTGCTTGGGGCAAGTTCGCTGCAGTTGGCATTGTCCGAAGTTTGACTTGCTCTAAGCTTTTCTTATGTTAGGAGTCCGGTAGGCGATAGCTTTGCGTTAAACCGAAGAACAGAAGTGTTGAAGAATTCATGAGAATTGCCTATTTGACCGCCGGAGCTGCGGGAATGTTTTGCGGGTCGTGCATGAACGACAACGCGGTTGCGAAGGAATTGCTCGCGATGGGGCATGACTGTGTGTTGATGCCGGTCTACACCCCGATTCGAACGGATGTGGAAGATGTCAGTGTTGGGAAGGTGTTTCTGGGGGGGATTAATGTTTTCCTGGCCCAGAAGCTCAAGTTCTTTCGCAACATGCCGGGTTGGGTTGAGTCATTGCTTAATCAACCGTGGCTCATTCGGCAGCTTACGCGCAATGCGGGTAAGACGTCCCCCGAGTTTCTTGGCGAGCTAACGTTATCGATGTTGGAGGGAGTGGGAGGGAATCAGCAGCGGGAGTTTGAAGATTTGCTGCAGTGGCTCAAGACAGATGTTCGCCCGGATGCGATCGTATTGACCAACATGCTCATTGGCGGAGCGATTCCGGAGTTGCAGCGGAACGCAAATGTTTGGGTAACGTTGCAGGGGGATGATATTTTTCTTGATTCACTTCCTCCCAAGCACCGAACGGCGGCGATTGCAAAGATGCGAGAGCTTGTCCCGTCGGTGCATGGTTTTCTTTGCCATTCTTCGGATTATGCTCACCGGATGGCAGAGCTATTGGAGATTCCAGCGAAAAAGGTTTTTGTTGTTCCGCTGGGGGTGGAAACAGAGGACTTTCTGGGGGCTACGCAACTGGCGTCGGAGATGGGTGGTCGAGGAGCAGACCGGGAGATTCATCTTGGTTATCTCGCTCGGATGGCACCTGAAAAGGGATTGCATCAGTTAATTGATGCTTTTATTGCGTTGCGTAAGACGGGGCGGTGGGATCGATTGAAGTTGCGATTGGCTGGTTGGGTTGGTCCGCAGCACGTAAAATACTGGAAGGAGCAGCAAGCAAAATTGCGGGGTGCGGGTTTGGAAAAGCAGTGCACGATGATAGGCACGGTGAATCGACAGCAAAAACTCGATTTCTTGCGTAGTATCGACTTGTTCAGTGTCCCGACAACCTACGCGGATCCAAAGGGAATCTTTTTGCTTGAGGCTGTGGCCAGTGGATTGCCGTACGTCATGCCGGATCATGGTGCGTTTCCTGAGTTACATCGTCGTATCTCCCCGCATCTAGGGCCTGGCAAGGGGGTGTTGTATGCCCATGACGATCCCAAGGACCTTGCTCAGAAGCTTGAGCAAGCCTTGCAGCACTTGCCTGAGAGGTCCCCCCCCTCCCCTGCCCTTGTTGCGGAAATCGATATGGTGACTCATGCCAAACGACTGCTTCAAGTCTTGCAAGGCAAACCGATGACGGGGTGATTCTTCGGGGCGTCTCGGGGAATGACCATGTAGTCGCGGATTGGAATTTCGCTATACTTCTGCGTTTTTCCAGACGAAAATCTAACCCTCAGCTTGGTATGTCCGAACCCATCGATTCGATTCAAACCGAACGGGTACTTGTACTCGACTTTGGTTCCCAGTTTGCACAGCTCATTGCAAGGCGAGTGCGTGACCAGAACGTTTACTGCGAAATTGTCAAGCATGACATTGCGGTGGAGAAGATTCTGGCCCGAAGACCATCAGCGATCATTCTCTCTGGTGGACCTTCGAGTGTTTACGATTTGCATGCACCGAAGTGCGATCCGAAACTCTTTGAGTTGGGGATACCGATCTTGGGTATCTGTTATGGGATGCAACTGACGGCGCATTCGCTAGGAGGAGCGGTTCAAGCTTGTCCGGCGAGGGAGTATGGTCGTTCCCGGTTGGAGATCAAGAACCAGGATAAGATGTTTTCGGGGTTTCCCTCTGAGATTGATGTTTGGATGAGCCACGGTGATCAGGTTCAAAAGTTGCCTGAGGGTTTCGAGACGTTAGCCGGAACGAGTACTTGTCCATTTGCAGCGGTACGACATAAGACGAAGCCGATTTACGGTTTGCAGTTTCACCCGGAGGTTTCGCATACCGCGTTGGGTGGCACATTGATCCACAATTTTCTTTACAACGTAGCGGGTTGCCAAGGTTTGTGGCACTTGTCGAATTTCGCTGAGCAGACCATACAGTCAATGCGTCAGATGATCGGTAAGGATCGTGTGATTTGTGGCCTCTCGGGGGGCGTGGATTCTTCGGTGACTGCTGCGTTGCTCTACAAAGCGATTGGTTCGCAGTTGACCTGTATTCTGATCGACAATGGTTTATTGCGCAAGGATGAGCAGACGGCGGTGATCAGTGAGTTCACCGAGCACTTCAAAGCGGATTTGCGGGTCGTAAACGCTGAAACGCGATTTTTAGGCGCATTGGCTGGGATTCGTGATCCACAGGAAAAGCGTCGACGCATTGGGCATGCGTTCATCGAATGTTTTAAAGAAGAGGCTTTGAAGATCAACGGAGCGAAATATCTTGCACAGGGAACACTGTATCCCGACGTGATTGAGAGTGGTGCAGCGCCGGATGGACCGGCGGCAACGATCAAGCTGCACCATAACGTGGGAGGATTACCCGAGCAGTTGGGGTTTGATCTCGTCGAGCCACTTCGGGATTTGTTCAAAGACGAGGTCCGGAAATTAGGGTTGGAGTTAGGGTTGCCGGACCATCTCGTATGGAGGCATCCATTCCCCGGTCCTGGACTTGCTGTCCGGTGCCTTGGGGAAGTTACTCGCGCGAAGTTGGACGTGTTGCGCGAGGCGGATGAGATCCTTATCACGGAGATACGCAACGCCAATTTGTATAGGGAGACGTCACAAGCCTTTGTGGTGTTATTGGAATCCCAGAGTGTTGGAGTGATGGGGGATGCTCGAACGTACGAGAACGTCGCGGCGGTTCGTTGTGTGAACACGGATGATTTTATGACCGCTGACTGGAGTCGTTTACCCTACGATCTACTCGCGCGTGTTTCCACTCGTATCATCAATGAAGTGCGTGGAATCAACCGCGTTTGCTACGACATCAGTTCCAAGCCGCCGGCAACCATTGAATGGGAATAACTAACTAGCTATGAATCGATCTTACATTTATCAGATTGAGAACCTAACCAAACGGCACGGCCAAAAGGAAGTCCTTAAAGACATTTGGCTTGCGTTCTATCCCGGCGCCAAAATTGGAGTCCTAGGCTCGAACGGCGCAGGAAAAAGTACGCTGTTGCGAATCATGGCTGGCATCGATAAGAATTTCGATGGAACCGCTAGGCTTGCTAATGGATTTACCGCTGGTTATCTCTCCCAGGAACCGCAGTTAGACCCGGAGAAAAACGTTCAAGAAAACGTGGAACAAGCCGTTGCTCCGAAGCGCAAGGTCCTTGATCGTTTCAATGAAATTTCCATGTTGCTTGGCGATGTGACCGACGACAAGCAGATGCAGAAGCTCTGCGACGAGATGGCTCGATTGCAAGACATCATCGATGCCCAGAACTTGTGGGAGATCGATCGGCAGATCGAGCATTCGATGGCGGTGATGAATTTGCCGCCAGGGGATGCGGATGTGACGAAGCTATCCGGTGGTGAACGGCGACGAGTGGCATTGTGCAAGTTATTGCTAGAGCAGCCGGATCTACTGTTGCTTGACGAACCCACGAACCACTTGGATGCGGAAGCCATTCATTGGTTGGAACAACATCTCGCTCAGTACCAGGGGACCGTTGTTGCGGTCACTCACGATCGATATTTTCTCGATAATGTCGCTCAATGGATTTTGGAACTCGACCGTGGTTCAGGCTTTCCTTTTGAAGGCAATTACACGGCTTGGCTTGAGCAAAAACAAAAGCGATTGCAAATTGAACAGAAGTCTGCGGTTGCTCGGCAGAAGACCCTTGACCGTGAACTGGAGTGGATCCGGATGTCTCCTCGGGCTCGTCAAGCGAAGAACAAAGCGCGGATCAGCGCGTACGAGCAACTCGCAGCGCAGCAGTTCGAGGAGCGAGCAGATGAGTTGGAAATCCAGATACCACCTGGTAAGCACCTAGGTGAGGTGGTAGTCGAAGCGAACGACTTGAATAAGTCCTTTGGCGACAAGGTATTGATTGAAAAACTGAATTTCCGGCTACCGGCTGGGGGCATTGTGGGGATCATCGGACCGAATGGAGCTGGGAAAACCACACTGTTTCGGATGATGATAGGTCAAGACAAGCCTGATGGTGGAACGATCCGAGTCGGCGAGACGGTAGAGCTTGGCTACGTCGATCAATCCCGAGACTCTTTAGATCCGGAAAACACGATTTACCAGGAGATTTCCGGTGGGCTTGATTGGCTTGATATGGGTGGCAAGCGGATGAACTCCCGTGCTTATGTATCGAAATTCAATTTCAAGGGTACCGACCAAGAGAAAAAGGTTGGTGTGCTTTCCGGCGGTGAGCGGAACCGAGTCCACCTCGCAAAACTTTTGCGGCGAGGTTGCAATGTTTTGCTCTTGGACGAGCCGACCAATGACCTCGACGTAGATACGCTTCGAGCACTGGAAGAAGCCATCCTCAATTTCGCTGGATGCGTCGTGGTTATCACTCACGACCGTTGGTTCCTTGACCGGATCGCGACCCATATCCTTGCCTTTGAAGGGGATGGATATGTCCACTGGTGCGAGGGAAACTTCGAAACCTACGAGCATCAACGCCGTGAGCGTTTGGGCATTTCCGCCGACGAGCCGCAGCGTTTCCGATACAAGAAACTCTCGAATTCGTAGAATTCCTCGCGAGACGGCGCAGAACCACTTTGGTATATTTCATGTCTCTGTTTAAGTACTTTCTTCTCCAAGGAAACACGCAATGAATCCTTTTGATATTCTCGCAGAAATTCTCAACGCAGGCCCAGCGCAACAACAAGGTGGGGGCCGTTCGAGTGGTGGGCAGCGTCAAGGCAATCCCGGGCCGGATATCCTCAAGGATATTCTTGGGGGTAGTCCAGCGGGCGGCCGAGGCGGCTCCGCTGGCGGAGTGCAGTTTCCAGGTGTGTTGAAGGAGGGCCGTGGTACAGGCCGAGTTCCATCGGAGGCGGAATTGGAAGACATGCTCGGAGTAGGGAAGTCGTCTCCGACTACGCGGCAGGCACCATCATCGCAAGCACCACAGTCTCAGTCCCCTTCCAGTAGCGGTCGTGGGGGTGCGCAGGGGGGTGGAGACATTTTCGGACAACAGCCAACTCAACAACCTCCGCAGCTATCGCAAGCTGAGCAAGAGCAAATGGAAGTGTTGATCCGCGCGATGATTTACGCGGGCAAGGCGGACGGACGCATCGACGCTAAGGAGCAACAAGCGATTGTTGAGCGGATTGGCAACACGAGCGAAGCGACCATTCAGTTTCTGCGGAAGGAGTTCGCTGCTGCAACGAGTGTTCGCGACTTCGCTTGGTCGGTTCCCCTGGGGATGGAAGCAGCCGTTTACGCAGCTTCTTTGTCGACAATCGATGTCGACACGCAGCAGGAAGTCGACTACCTTCGCGAGCTGGCCCATGGATTGCGTTTGCAGCCAAAGCTCTGCAATCAAATCCATCAGCAATACGGGGTCAAACCGATTTTCTAGTTCTGACCGTTTTACCTTTTTCGATTACCGAAATCCATCGTGACTCAACCAGCGGAAAACACCGGGAATACCCCTCATAAGAACTTTATCGAACTAGAGGTCGAAAAGGACTTCGCATCGAAAGAGAGCCTTCGAGGGAAAACCATCCAGACCCGTTTTCCGCCAGAGCCCAATGGATATCTCCATATCGGACATGCGAAAAGCATCTGTTTGAACTTCGGATTGGCACAGAAGTACGGAGGCAAGTGCAACCTTCGTTTCGACGACACCAATCCGAGCAAAGAGAGTCAGGAGTATGTCGATTCGATTCAACGCGATGTGCGGTGGCTTGGGTTCCAGTGGGATAACTTGTTCTACGCATCCGATTACTTTCAGCAACTCTATGATTGGTCGGTGCAATTGATCCGTCAGGGGCATGCCTTCGTTTGCGACTTGAACGCAGAGCAGATGA
>JBIJCS010000448.1:0-4267 GCA_044344575.1 Pirellula sp.
CCGAAGGAAACGATTTCGGAGTTTCAAATTCCCTATGGACGCGGTTTGCGATGGACAGACGGAGCTGCAGTATTCACAGGTTTCACGACCATCTTGCATCCGAATGAGCCGTCCGCCTCACCAAGAAAGGCTAGTGGATTCGGCGGTGAATGCGTCGGTGGAATTTATAGTGCCGGGTCTTATCACGCCTCAAAGTCCGTCAACTGCCTCATGGCAGACGGAGCGGTGATCGTTATTTCCCATAACATCGATGTAGGCAAGCTAACAATCCAAGCACCCGCAGGAAACTCGATGAACCAAAGCCCTTACGGTGTCTGGGGAGCTTTAGGAACGATCAACAGCAACGAACTGATCGACCCGAAATCCTACTAACATCACAAGAAAAGGTCGTTTGTTTCAAGTAAAGCAACTGCATTTAAACCTGTCGCGTTCGCATCCTGGATCGCGCCGAGAGTACGACGCGATCCAACTCCGAAACCTGTGAAGGCTCTAAAAATACACGATGTATCCCATCGGCAAATTCCAGAATTTGTTCATAACGGCCCAGCCTTAGCCAAACATTCAACAGTAATAATTGAAACTCCACCCTGCCTGACTGATACAGGTGAAGGTACCTCTCAATCGCCGAAGCGCCATCTACCAGACGACCTTCGGACAGCAACTGGTCGATTTGATGCGCTAACTCTAACTCTCCACGTTGCTCTTCTTCCAAAGAACCGAGACCACCTTGCAGAGCGTTAAACGGTTGACCTTGATTTTCAGTCCGAGCCACCTCAGGACGATCCGCGATCTCCTCCATCCACCACTCGTCCTCGAACTTCAATTCACCGCGCAGCATCATCGAAGCGAACACACCAATAAATACCACAAACAACGGGAGCGTCCCCTGAAACCCACCTTGCCACCCAAGCATGACTCCAACACACTGAAGTATTGCAGCGAATACAATCTGCACTACCGCGACTAAAACAAGCATATTCCAATGACCGATCGCTTTTTCGAGCACAAATCCAATGCTAAGTATCAGAAGCGACGTTACCAGCCATAGCTGCCACGAGGAAACGGTAAATGAGTAAGTTAACCATTGAATAGGCCGAATCGCATTCCATCGAAGATCCAACGCATAGATTTCGCTTCGACGTACCGGCTGGATCAGCTCCAACTTACGACTCTCCCCGTCACTTCCCTCCAATTGACGGATCTGTTGCAGTTCATCAAACATTGCTGATTCAGTTTTGAATACCCCGAACTCATCGCGATAGCCTATGACCGCATCCGGAAACTCCCGAAAACTCAACACAACAAAAAAAGCTTGGATCGCGATTAGGCCAAGCAATACCCGAGGGATCGCAATTCGACGTCTACACCTGCCAATCGCACCGCTTGTGCGAACACTCTCATCACCCCGAAGTGTCCCAACATCGTTGCCGGTCCCCATTCCTTTTGACTTGTCCATGGACGCGTTCCCTTCCAGGCCCTTCGGGTCAACCTAGTCAATAAAAGAATGCTGTCAAAATTGGGAACAGCAGCCTTGAATTGCAACTTCGACATCCACTTTACACAACCATCAGTTTAGGGTGAGCAGTTGAGAAAAGCAAAATAAGTCGATTTGCTGCACAATTGGGCAAGTAAAATCGGCATTGCCTCAAACCCTCCAAATCCACTAGACTGCCATCTTGCTGCAGTTTTTCTAGTTCCACTAAGGAGGGTGGATCATGGGGAAGGAATCAATTCGTTTTCTGCACGCCGGTGACTTTCATCTCGAAAGGCCGATGCAGGACTTAACCGACTTACCAGAACATCTCAAAGGTGCACTGGTCGATGCTCCGTGGAAAGCCGCCGAAGCTTTTTTCGAAGCAGCGATTGTCGAAAGCGTGGACTTTGTCCTGCTTTCCGGCGACTTGCTCAACCCAATTTCCACAGGAGCCGCCGGCCCCGCGTTCCTGCTTGAGCACTTCGAAAAACTTGCCCAACACAAGATCCCTGTCTACTGGGCAGGTGGTTCCGTCGACGACCCCGAGCGATGGCCTGAAGCGGTACCACTACCGCCCAATGTCCATTACTTCTCGCGCAAAGAAGTCGAAAGCATCGTCTTCCGACGCAACGGCACGCCGTTGGCAACCATTGTCGCGCGCTCGAGCGACGGACGTGATTCCATCCGCTCCGCCGAATTTCAATGCGACTCCGATGGAACCTATGTCATCGCCATGGCACACGGTGCCGCTGACCGTGATGCACTGCAAAGCGAACGCATTGACTTCTGGGCCATCGGCAACGAACACAACCGCAAAACACTCCACGGCGAAGCTCCCCACATGCGCGTTTGCGGCACCCTACAAGGTCGAAGTTTCGACGAAGAAGGCCCACACGGCTACTGGACCGTCGAAGTCGACGGCGATCACGACGCACAGATCGTGGCGACCGACGGAGACCTCTTTCGCTACGTGACGCAAACACTCGATGTCGAAGACCTTGCGCTCGGCAGAGACATACGCGAAGTGATGAGCAAACGAATCGCTCGACTTCAAAACGAACATGGTTCTCGCCATTTGATCATCCGTTGGCGCGTCGAACTCGATCTCGAAAACACCGCCTTGGTCGGCCCAGAAGCAATCGATGAAATTCTCGGTTGGCTACGACGCGAATACGGTCATGGTGCTTGTAGCGTTTGGTCGACCGAAATCCAAGTCCTCTCGCCCAAAGCCTATCCAAGCAAGTGGCAAGAAGAGGACACCATCCTCGGGGACTTCCTCAGGATCTCCCAAGAACATCGCAAGACCCATGGCATGCAATTAAACCTTGGACCCATCGTCGAATCAGAAACACCAGGTACTACGGTTTGGCAACAAACGCTGATCGAAGATGATCCAACTCATACTGCCGTTGCGCTCGAGCAAGCCACGTTGCTAGGTGTCGATTTGCTGCGAGGTCACAAGGTGGATTTAATCGCTCCAACCAGGAGATTTGGAGGTACACGATAATGAAAGTTCGCGACGTACAAATTGATGGTTTCGGTGTGTGGTCAGGATTGTCGGTCGATTCCATGCCCGAAGGCATGACGGTCTTCTATGGGCCGAACGAAGCCGGAAAAACCACGCTGATGAACTTCCTGCGCACCATGTTCTACGGCTTTACGCCAGAACGCCGCATGCGCTACCTGCCTCCGGTCTTCGGCGGTAAACCAGGTGGTGCAATACGTGTCACAGGCCCAGGTGGCGGATACGAAATCGCCCGACGCGCAACGCTCAACGACCCAAGCGTAATCGGTCAACTGACTGTCATGAGCAGCGATGGCATCACTCAGGGACAACATCGTTTGACATCCCTGCTCGGAAACGTTGATGAATCGATCTTCACCAATGTCTTCGCGATCGGTCTGCGAGAACTGCAAGAACTCAGCACCCTCGACGATACCGCCGCCGCAGATGAACTCTACAAACTCTCCAGCGGATTGGATCGGGTCTCCCTCGTTGACGTAATTCGACAACTCCGTGCAGCTCGCACCGCAATGGTGTCTCAATCCGACGAAAATGCACAACTGCAAACCATGTTCGCAAAACGCCAACGACTCCGCGATGAAATTGAACAACTCACACTCCGAGGTCGTCGTTGGGGGGAACTCGCTGTCCACCGCCGAAATCAACAAAACGAAATCGAAGAACTCAAACAACGTATCGAACAATGGGAACTCGAATCGAAAACCATTGAAATCGCAATGAGCGTCCGGGAGCCTTGGGCGCAGCGCGACACCCTGCGCACAAAACTCCAATCGCTCCGCGCACGTACCGATGTCCAAGAAGAGTCTTTAGAGAAACTCAAGGATATCCAGTCGCAAATCGATGACCGAAAAACACAACTGCAAAACCTCTCCGAACAACGGAAGAGCTTGCGCAAACGCGCAGATGACCTGCCGCTGAACCGAAATGTTCTCGGACTCGCCAGCAAAATCGAAGCCGCCGCTGAACAAGGTCCTTGGATTACCCAACTCCAAAAACAAATCCATCGCCTCGAATCAGAATGGAAACAAACCCAAGAACAACTGATCGATGACGCCAAACGCCTCGGCCTCAATGAGGCCGACCAAGACGCCCTATTGGGCGATCGACGATTGGCCAATTTGCCCGACCTATCCCGGCAAGCAATCGGTCAATTGGCCGGTCCAGCCAGAGATGTTCGCACCCAACAAATGCGACTGAAACAAGCTCGCGAACGAGTCGAGAGCGAGAAGAAAGAAGTTGATAAACTCCAAAGCGAAATCGCTGGATTT
>JBIJCS010000050.1:0-14475 GCA_044344575.1 Pirellula sp.
TTGCGGGACTGGATCGAACTTCTTGAGCGCGTTCTGAATCAGAAAAGCTCCAGCGTTTTTCTTGAGTGTTCAGATCATAGGCGAGCACCATGCCGGCTTGAGTTGGAACTACCGCGAGTGCATTGAAGAGAGCCGGAGTCGATCCGCTTGGGCCATCAAGAGGTAGTCCATCGCCTTGGGCGATTCCTTCTTTCAGATCGATTTTATGAAGTCGTCCGTCACAACCGCCGAGGAGAGCGAAGTTATTCCAGATGGTGGGAGCGGATCGGAGTTGATCACCGGTAGCGTATTCCCAAGCTTTCGTTCCGTCATCGAGGTGAAAGGCAAACAGTTGTCCACCTTCACTACTGATCAGAACGAGGGACTTGTTGGTTGTCGCATTCTCATTTGCATTTAGGTTTACCGTGAAGTTTGCACCACCAGCCATGGCTTGGCCAATCTCTGCTTGCCAGAGTATTTTTCCATCGAAAGTCTGGAGGCAGTAAACGTTTCCGTCGTAGTCTCCAAGGATAAGTTTTCCATCGCGGCATGCGAGAGACGCGACAAAACCGTTTTTCAGGTCGAGCTTCCAGATTTCCTTTCCGTCGGAGAGGGAGAACGCGTAGACGTGTCCTTCGACGTCGGCAGCGAAGCACATATCCTCGAGGATCACCGGTGTTCCTTCGAAGCCTGACTTTTCCAGGGATTTCTCCCATAGGAGCTTCGGTGCTGCGGGAAGTTTTCCTGGAGCGAAGCCGGTGGAGGCTGCATCGCCGCGACTGACGAGCCAGTCATCTGCACGGGTGATGCAGGGGAAAAGCGAGAGAGCCAGGGAGAGCGAGCTTAGTGCATAGGGGAAAAGGGGTTTCAAGAAGTGATCGAGCATGTTGACTTTGGTGTGCTAATTGACTTTGGTGGGACAAGCGGAGTTTTTGGTGGTAGGCCGGTGTGGTTGGGGGATTTGAAGCATTATTTCCAGAGGACATCGACCCAGACAAGTCGGTGGTCGGAGGCTTGAACGAGTTCGTTTTCTTCTTTGGATTGAGAGCTCGATGGCCAGTAGACTCCTTGGTCTACGACGCGAAGGGTAGCAGATGGGAGGACGTAATCGATGCGTAGGTTACCTGGGTTTTTGTCATTGAAGTCACCGGTGTCATGAGCGGGATTTCCTTTTTGTTTTGCGTTGGCACCGCCGGAGGACTCGGCTGCTTGGACGGCACCTGTGCTTGTAGGTGTGGGGTATTGGGCAACGCGGGGGTGAGAAAGTAGTTTGCGGATCGCGTCGGATTGGCCATCGCCATCGACTGGATCTGCGTTGAGATCACCGAGGATTGCGAAGTGTGCATTTTCGGGGAGGCCACCGCGTCGGCCTTGGTCATCGACAATGTAGTGAGAGTCAGCTGGGTCAGAGATGTAATCGAGAAAGAGTCGAACTTCATCATGATTGCGTCGACCGTTGCGATCTTCGGGACCATCGAAGACAGGTGGTGTTGGGTGAGAGGCAAGGATATGGATAGTTTGATTTTCGATGCGTACAGGAACATCCCAATGGGATTTGGAACTGAGGCGAAGTTTTTTCCAGATGTTTTCTGGATAATAGTCTGGAGGTTGGAGAGCGTTGGGCATTTCGCTCCATAGGAAATTCTGGAAGGTGCGAACAGCATCGAGTTCAATCGGATAGCGGCTGTAGATAGCCATTCCGTATTGTCCTGGGAATGTACCGAATCCCCAAGCGTCGTTAGGTTCATGGAGTTTACCGTTGCCATCGAGATCGAGTTGGGAGTCGACACCGGTATTGACGGATGCGGTGTAGAAAAACTTCCATGGGCGGGTATTTGAGGGTGTATTGAGATATTTCTCGAGGAAGAGTTCAGGGCCGTTGGCATCGCAGTCCAATTCGTTGACCAGCAGGATATCGGGCGAGATTTTCTGAATAATCTGCGCAATTTTCCGTGCTTGTTCATCTCCTCGGTTTAGATCTGCAACGAGGTCACCAGCTTGTTTGCGGTTCAGGGCTGCGTTCAAGGTAGCGATTCGAAGAGGTTTAGGCTCTTGAGCCATCGAGGTTGGCGTCATGAGCACGGAGAAGAAGGCGAAGGAAAGCAAAGCAAAGGAAGGCAGTTTCAATAGAGACATGTGGTTGGGAGTCATTGGTTTTGATGCAGGGTTTAAAGTTCGTCTGCGACACGTTTCTCGAAGCTGCGAACGATGTCGGCGGCTTCTTGGAGATGAATTAAGATTCGTTGAAGCCCCGATTCGACGTCGGAGAAATGTTCATTCATAAACTTTTCCGCCGTAGCGTCCTTCCAGGAGTCTTGTATGGAACCGGTTGCAGTTCTCCAGTCGTTCAGTGACTTCTGGATACGTCCTTTTGTACCGACGAGGTCGTTACGGGAACGAGGGTGCATCGTTGGGTTCTCGTTATTGGTTCGGAGAGAGTTCGGCAGTGAGTTTTTTCAGGCCATCGAGATTTTCTTTGAGTCGGAGGGCGGCATCGAGATCGGTGTGGTTCAGGATACCGACGGGTCCATCGAAGCCCATTTTTCCGATTCGTTCGAGGACTTCTTTGTCTCGGTTTCCTTGTCCGATTGGCAGGATCTTTTTACCGATGCGTTCACCATCGTTTTCCATGCCGTTGAGGTTGATCGCCAGGAGGTAGGGTTTGATTTTCGCGAGGATCTCATCGAGTCGATCGAGTTGATGGTGTGCGTGGTGTAGGTTGTAGACGATACCGACGTTGGGCATGTTGATCGCTTGGAGTAACCGAATTTGGTTTTCGGGTTCACCGTACCAACCTCCGTGGTTATAGAGGGCGACCTTGCAACCGGCTTGGTCGGCTGCGGTAGCGATTTCGCGGATGCGACGTACTTCTGCCTCGATGAAGGCTTTGGTTTGTTCTTCGTTCATATTGGGATCACCACCACCGGTGACCCAGAGTTGTGGATGGATTTGGTGTTTTTGGATGAGTTGCAGAATGAGTTTGGCTTCGTCGTTGAGAACGGTAGGGAACCACCATGCCGTCATTTCGATACCGTGTTTTTTCATCGTAAGAATTTCTTCTTCGAAGGTTGGGACATGTTCGGCGCGGTAGTCGTAAGCGAGTCGTTTGATTCCGAGCTGGTCGAGCATTTCTGCGCGTTGTTCTGGGGAGCGTTTTTGGGAATCGAACGGGACGATGCACCAAGCGACTAGATTTTTGTTTTGAAATGTGTTGGGTTGGAACGGTTGAGCAGAGTTTGGGGTCGGTTTCGTTTGAGAGTCTTGAGCGAAGGCAGCGTTGGATAGGAGGGGGAACACTAGGCAAAAAATGGCCAGTAGGCAGAGAATCGGGGTTCGGCGTTGGAGTGTCATCGAAAAGGAGTTGGTCATCAGAAAGTACTGGGGGGTATTGATGGAGAGCATGGCAGGTTGGTTTTTGGGTTAGGAATCCGTGGACGTCGCTTCTTGTTATTGTAAACCAAGGGGGGGAACTGAGGATGGGAAACCGGCGGGTAGGGTGGGAATCCTGGGGTAGGAAATCGGGCAGAAAGAGCATTAGCCGTTGTAAACATTGGGTTTGGTGAATACATTTTCTAATTCGTCCCTCCCCTTTTTTCAGGACTTTCAAACCTTTCAAACTATGGCATCAGCAACCCCAATCACAGTCGCCTACGGCGATGGTATCGGCCCCGAGATCATGGAAGCGACCTTGCACATCATTGAGGAGGCAGGTGCGCGTCTAGAGAAGCACGTTATTGAGATTGGGGAGAAGCAGTACTTGAAGGGGAACATGGCGGGCATTGAACCGGAGGCTTTTGCGAGCCTGCGTTCGACTCGCGTGTTTCTCAAGGCACCGATCACGACTCCGCAGGGTGGTGGTTTTAAGTCGTTGAATGTAACGACGCGTAAGGCGTTTGGATTGTATGCAAACATTCGTCCTTGTTTAAGCTACGATCCGTTTATCCGAACCAAGCACCCGAAGATGGACGTGGTGATTGTTCGAGAGAACGAAGAAGATTTGTATGCGGGTATTGAGCATCGCCAGACGATTGACGTGATGCAATGCTTGAAACTGATTTCGCGTCCCGGCACAGAGAAGATTTGCCGATATGCGTTTGAGTACGCGCGTGCTTACGGGCGCAAGAAGGTGACTTGCTTTACCAAAGACAACATTATGAAGCTTACCGATGGTTTGTTTCATAAGATTTTCGACGAGATCGCAGCGCAGTATCCAGACATTGAGAATGAGCATTGGATTGTTGATATTGGTGCAGCGAAATTGGCGGATACTCCTGAAGCGTTTGATGTTGTGGTGATGCCTAACCTTTACGGCGACATCCTCTCGGACGTGGCGGCTCAAATTGCTGGTTCTGTTGGGTTGGCAGGGAGTGCGAACATTGGGGACGCTTGTGCGATGTTCGAGGCGATTCACGGGTCAGCACCTCGTCGTGCGGGCCAGAACTTAGCGAACCCATCCGGTTTGTTCTTGGGTGCAGTACAGATGCTTGTACACATCGGACAGGCTGACGTTGCAGAGCGAGCGCATAATGCTTGGCTCAAGACGATCGAGGATGGGGTTCATACGTATGATATTTTCAAGGAAGGGATTTCGAAGGAGAAGGTCGGAACGAAGGAGTTTGCGAAGGCGGTCGTTGCGCGGTTGGGCAAGAAGCCTGAGGTGCTCAAGTGCGTCGACTACAGTCGAGCACCGAAGCGACCATTGACTGACCGTCCAGCCTATGTTCGATCGACAGAAAAGCGAGAGTTGGTTGGGGCCGACGTTTTCGTAGCTTGGAACGAACCGATCGACGCACTGGCAGCGAAGTTGCAACCGCTGGCTGCTGACGGGATGGTTTTGGAAATGATTTCCAATCGAGGAATGAAGGTGTGGCCCGGAGGCATGGAGGAGACATTCACGGTTGATGTTAGCCGTTGTCGGTTTGCGTTGCCGGAAGGATCGGGCAAGTCGACTACGCATGCAGCGATCGTTGCGTTGTTGGATCGCATTCATCGTGCGGGGTTAGAGTTTGTAAAGTTTGAAGGTCTGTACAACTTTGACGGCAAGCCAGGTTTTTCACGGGGCCAGGGTCAGTAGTTGGCGGATTTCACTTTCCCGTGTCGCGAAAATGAGATGGATTCATGAGTCAACGCATTTCGATCGACGGGGTTAGTTTAGCTTTAGCGAATCCTGTGACGACCACTGCAAAGTGGATTGGGCAGGAGGAGGTACTGCGTCAGTTGGCAGCTTGCTGGCTGACGGTTGGGCATGGTGATTTGCCGCTGACCCCAAGGCTAGTGGGTGTTCCGGGGGTAGGTAAGACAGCTTTAGCAATGGCTGCTGCGATGGCGCGTGGGCAAGAGTTGTACATTTTCCAGTGTACCGCGGACACGCGACCGGAGGATCTCTTGGTTACTCCTGTTTTGGCGAGTGACGGCAAAATTGCTTACCACGCGTCTGCCTTGGTCACCGCGATGATACGCGGTGGCGTGTGCGTGTTGGATGAGGGGAATCGGATGAATGAGAAGTCATGGGCTTCGTTAGCTCCGCTTTTCGATCAGCGACGTTACGTCGAATCGATTGTTGCGGGTATATCGATCAAGGCACACGATGATTTCCGTGCGGCGGTCACGATGAACCAGGATGATTCGACTTACGAGATTCCCGATTACATTTTGAGTCGATTGCAACCGACTTTGCAGGTTGGGTTCCCGAATCGCAAGGACGAATTGGCGATTCTTCAGTACCACTTGCCCTTTGCGGAAGCGGATGTGTTGGCTCTGACTGTTGATTTTTTGCAGCAGGCGCATGGTTTGAAATTGGACTTTTCTGCTCGTGATGGGATCAACGTGTTGCGGTATGCAATTAAGAGGCTTGCGGCTGCCGACTCGAAACATCCTCTGTCCAGGGATAAAGCATGGAGTGAAGCAGTGCTCGCGTGTTTAGGGGAGGACGCCTTGGATTTGGCTTCGCTCGCCGAGCGTCGTCGGCAGGCGTTGGGTGGGGATGTGATGCCGATGGGCTTAGAGGATTTCTTTTTTGACCCGGATGATCCGATGCGTCCGGACGATGATGATGACGAAGAGTGAAGATGAAAACTGGTTCAACCCATGAGAGCAGAGCGTACTGGATCGATTGAGCATTTGGCGCTCGATAAACCGTGGGGACAGTGGGTGCCGAGGTACTTGATCCCGGTGGAACCGAAGCGGATGGGGCATTACTTCACCGATGTTTTGATTATCGGTGGTGGATTAGCGGGGTTGCGTGCGGCGCATGAGATCGATCCAGGTTTACGGACGATGGTGTTGACGAAGGACAAGGTTCAGGAGTCGAACAGTGCGTATGCGCAAGGAGGGATTGCGAGCGTTTGGGATCCAGAAGATCGGTTTGACAATCACATCCAAGACACATTGGTGGCAGGTTGTGAACTATGTGATTTGCCGACGGTGGAGATGGTCGTTCGCGAGGCACCTTTGCGTGTAGCGGAGTTGATGGAGTGGGGAACTCAGTTTGATCGGTTGGATGGCCAATTGGTCTTAGGCCGTGAGGGAGGTCATTCGCACCAACGGATCATTCATGCGTTAGGGGATGCGACGGGTAAGGAGATCATGCGGGCGATGATTGCCCATACGCGATCGATGCCGAACATTGAATTGGTTGAGGAGGCTTATACGATTGATTTGATTACCCATGAAGGGCGTTGCAGGGGAGCATTGGTGTCCATCCAGGGTGGAGCTCCGGTGATGGTATGGGCGAAAGAGACGATTTTATGTGCGGGTGGGTGTGGGCAGGTATTTCGCGAGTCAACAAATCCGAAGGTGGCAACTGGTGATGGTCATGCGATTGCGTTTCGTGCCGGGGCCCAGATGCGTGACATGGAATTCATGCAGTTTCACCCGACAGTTTTGTACATTGCAGGGTCTTCGAGAACACTGATCACGGAAGCGATACGTGGTGAGGGAGCTTATTTGATCGATGCGAACGGTTATCGGTTCATGAAAGACTACGATATCCGATTGGAGTTAGCACCGCGTGATGTGGTCAGCAAATCGATTGTCTCGCAGATGGAGAAGACGCAATCACCTTGTGTGTATTTAACCTTAGCACATTTGGATGCGGAACATGTTCGCAGAAGATTCCCTGGGATAGCCAAGGTGTGTGAGGGGTTTGGTTTGGATATTGCAAAAGATGCGATTCCAGTGCGTCCGGGAGCCCATTACATGATCGGAGGGGCGTACGTCGATGAGCAGGCTCGCACGACGTTGCCGGGATTGTGGGGGGCAGGAGAGGTAACCAGCAGTGGGTTACATGGTGCGAATCGATTGGCATCGAATAGTTTGTTGGAGGGATTGGTCTATGGCGCGATAGCAGGCAGGAATGCTTCGGAGGCCGCGCGAGCAGATACATCGGACTCGTTGCGGGTATTGCCCGTAACTTATGCTCAGCGGGATGGATCGGGGGGATGGATCGATGTAGCGGATATTCGTAATTCTGTGCGGGCTTTGATGTGGCGATCGGTTGGTGTGCAGCGTCGGCAAGAGAGGTTGGAGGAAGCGGTCCAAGACGTGCATCGGTATGCAAGTTATGTGTTGTCGCACGGGATGCGCGACGTAGAATCTTGGGAATTACAGAACATGCTAACGGTGGGTTTGATGATGACCCATGCGGCTTTAGCGCGTCAGGAATCTCGCGGGGTGCATCTTCGCATGGATTATCCGGTGGTGGACAATCAGAGGTGGCGAAAGCATTTGACGTTGCAGAGAAACATCGACGAATAGTGTTGAGGACGATCAATCGTCCTTAGGACAGGGTTGCGGTTACTTATTGCAATCGCGGTTGTTCGCTTGTGGATGAAGCATCCGGGGTGCTACATTTAGTGCATTGCGGGCATCGTTCGGAGCCAAAGATTAGGTAGGCACGGTTGAGAGCTTGGCTAGTGCTACCCCAGATCTCGGATTGCTCTAGAAAGACGTTTTCGCGTCCGATCCGACGCACCATACCGACGTTGGTAAGTACGGAGAGCATTTCCGCATCGACGCCGCTCAAGATAACGGTAATTCCCTTATCGATCATTTTCTGAGCGAATGTATCGAGGATCATCATGCACACGGAATCGGGATTTCTTGCTCGTTTGAGTCGAAGGATCACGACTCGAAGTGGGGCCGAAGATTCTTCTTCAATGGTTTCGAGAAGCCGTTCGAATTCCGGTGCACTTCCAAAGAACAGTTCACCTTCGAAGTTATAAATCCTGATCCATTCGCAACGTTTTTCATTGGATTGGATTTCGCGAACGACTTTGCCTTGGCTAATGGTCAATTCGGTACTGGTGATTTTTGCGGCTTTGGGGATATACAGAGCGAAGGAGAGGACAACACCGATCAAGATACAGAATTCGACGGAGACCAGAATTGCCGAGAGTGCGGTGATAGCGAGGATCCAAGCGTCGAATCGCGTGGCCTTTACGATGTATTTTAGGGTGGCGATTTCGGTCATGCGGAAGGCGGTCAGGACGAGGATTCCGGCGAGAGCGGGTCGTGGGATATAGGCAGCGAAGGGTGCGAAGACCAGGACGGTCAACGCGACACCCAGTGCGCTGAATACTCCGGACCATTGCGTAGCGGCTCCGGAACTGTGGTTGATGTACGTTCGAGTCAGGGAGCCGGATCCGGGGAAGCAATTGAAGAAGCTACCGGCGGCGTTGGCGAGGCCTTCGCTCAGGCACTGTTGATTCATATCCAGTTTATCACCGGTTTTCGCTGCGATCGACTTGGCCATCGCCATCGCTTCGAGCAGTCCGAGAAATGCGATGGCCAGCGCGCTGCCGGAAAGTTCTCGAACGAGGTTCCAGTCCCAAGAAGGAAGGGAGAAGGAAGGAAGTTTTCTCGGTATAGATTCCGTAAGCTTGACCTTGAGAACACCTTCGGGATCGATGAGGTACAAGCCAAGAGAAACCGCTGTGAGAGCGATAAGGAATTCAGGTAGCCAGATAGCGAACCGTCGATTGATGAACCGGATCGCAATCGATATGAAGATGGTGGTAGCTGCGACGGCAAACGTAGGCCAGTGCACTCCATTGTTTTCGGTGATGGTTTTCCAAAATCGCACGAGGAAGTGATCGTGTGGATCGATGGAAACTGCGATACCCAGAATATTTTTGAGCTGATCCATGAGCAGGAGGATCGACGCGCCGAGTGTGAATCCGACGATCACGGCATGGGAGATGAAACGAGAGAGGTCACCGAACCGGAATAGGGAGATTGCTGTTTGGATCAAACCGACGAGGAGAGCCATCAAGATTGCCGCAGCGCGGCGATTTTCATCGCCATCGATGGATGCCAGTGCGCTGAGCATGGCGATCGAAATCGCGTTAGTCGGTCCGTTGATGAGTTGTTTCGAAGAATCCAGCAGTGCACCGACCGTCGTCATAACGATTGCGGTGTAGAGTCCCATTTCGGCGGGCATGCCAAAGATCTTTGCGTACGCGATGGCTTGTGGAACCGCGACGGCGGCGACCGTGACACCCGCGAAGACATCGCGACCGAACCACTTTCGGTTGTACTGTTTGAGAGAACCGAGCGCAGGGATCCAACGAAACAATGTTTCTAGATTTCGCTCCTGCATAATTGGGATTACTTTCGATCCGAAGTCGAGCACGGGCGCTGCATAGACTCGGTTTTTTAATGAACGATAAGGTGAGTGGCGGATCTGAATGGATGGGCGACGTTGGGATTCTCCGTGGTGCAAATGGAACGAACAACAAAAACCGCTGCTACGGTGATCGAGTCCCGGAGATTTAGTTAAGATAGTACTCGGAATTCAGTATTTTTCCAGCAACGAATCGCAACCGCCTTTGGCTTTAGCCTCTTTACCTAACCCGCAGGGATACCCTAGATTGCCGAAGTATGCAAGAGATTTATTTGGACAACCATGCGACGACTCGAGTCGATCCTCGCGTGGTGGATGCGATGATACCATGGATGACTCAAGAGTATGGAAATGCGGGTAGTCACACCCATGAGATTGGTAGGCGTGCGGCCGCCATGGTCGAGGAATCGACGCAAGCAATCCTTGGGTTACTTGGGGCTGAAAACCACGACTTGATATTTACCAGTGGTGCAACGGAGAGCATTCACTTAGCGATGTTTGGGACGATGACACATCCCAGGTTGTCGAAGCGTGGGTTATTGATTGGGCAAGCGGAACATCGCGCGGTGCTTGATTGCGGTAAACGGCTTGCATCGCAAGGTTATGAAGTGGGATATCTTCCGGTGGAAACGCAGGCGGTGAAGGAAATTGGGGCGGTTCAATTATCTGTGCTTGAGCATTCACTTCACGAGCAGATTGGCTTGGTCTGCTTGATTTTGGGCAACAATGAGATTGGGACTTTTCAAGACGTCGCACCGCTTGCCAGAGCGTGTCATCGCGTGGGTGCTTTGTTGCACATTGACGCGACGCAGGCTGTGGGAAAGATCCCGCTAGATGTCGATAGTAGCGAGGCGGACTTTGTTAGTTTTTCTGCGCACAAGTTCTATGGGCCCAAGGGTGTGGGTGGATTGTTGGTTCCGAAGAGAAGTTTGAAATTAGCACCACAGATCGTAGGTGGGGGGCAACAGAATAATTTGCGATCCGGCACGCTCAACACAACGGGTATTTTGGGGATGGCGGTGGCATTGCAAATTGCCGTCACGGAACTCGAATCAGAGCGCAAGCGAGTCGAAGGGATGAGGAATCTGTTGTGGGAGCGATTGAGTAGCGAAATTCAGGGTTTGGAACTGAATGGACCATGGATCAATTCATCGAGCACAAGCGACGCAGGGGGATTCATGAAAGGGGGGGCGTGGGAAGATCGTCGGTTACCCGGGAACTTGAACGTGCGGTTTCCAGGGGTGGAGGGTCAAGCGATCATGTTGCGGGTACCGGAGTTAGCCCTTAGCAGCGGGTCGGCTTGCTCCTCTGCGGATCCGAGACCGAGTCATGTCTTGCAGGCGATTGGATTATCCGAGGATGCAGCGCGGAGCAGTTTGCGGTTCGGCATAGGAAGATTTAATACTGAGGCGGAGATTGAGGTAGTTGCGGAGCGAATCGTGGAAGCATATCGAGAACTGCGGGCGTTCATCGCTTGACCGGTTTCCTGAGGCATCGACAATACAAGAGTTCTAATTTATCCAACTAGGCGAAAGCTAAGGCGAACATGAGTACCATTGAGTCTCCTGAATCACGATCAGAGTCGAGTGCGAGTCCTGCAGTTCCGGACGCGAGTGGACGTTTTGGGGTATTTGGTGGGCGATTTGTTCCGGAGACTTTGACACGAGCGTTGGAGGAGTTAACACAGGAGTATGCGAAAGCGAAGGCAGACCCTGATTTTCAAGCGGAGCTGGACGAGTTGCTTCATCGGTTCGTCGGTCGGCCATCACCTTTGTATCATGCGAAGCGATTTAGTCAGCAGTTGGGCGGAGCGCAGATTTGGCTCAAGCGAGAAGACTTGAATCACACTGGAGCGCACAAGATCAACAACACGCTTGGGCAAGCGTTATTGACGTTGCGGATGAAGAAGACGCGTGTGATAGCTGAGACGGGTGCTGGTCAGC
The DNA here is from genome assembly GCA_044344575.1 of Pirellula sp. Taxonomy (GTDB): domain Bacteria; phylum Planctomycetota; class Planctomycetia; order Pirellulales; family Pirellulaceae; genus JBKCUI01. Next base: position 11,545 of record JBIJCS010000050.1, read on the forward strand.
ATGGTGTAGCATCTGCAACAGCCTGTGCACATTTCGGTTTACCTTGTGTGGTTTACATGGGAGCGGAAGACGTACGGAGGCAGAAGCCGAACGTATTCAGCATGCGGTTGATGGGTGCGGAAGTCCGTCCGGTGGAGAGTGGGTCAAAGACCTTGCGGGACGCCGTCAATGAAGCGATGCGGGATTGGATGTCGAGTGTAGAGCACACCCACTACATCATTGGTTCAGTGATTGGGCCACATCCATTCCCGATGATGGTGCGAGATTTTCAGAGTGTGATTGGCAAAGAGTGTCGCGAGCAGTGTTTAACGAGTATTGGTCGACTCCCTGACACGATTGTCGCTTGTGTGGGTGGCGGCAGCAACGCAGCGGGGATGTTTTATCCGTTCGTATCGGACACATCGGTAAGGTTGGTCGGTGTCGAAGCTGGGGGGCGAGGAGGTACACCTGGCGATCATGCTTCTCCGCTGACGTTCGGTGCGCCGGGAGTGCTGCATGGTTCGTACAGTTACGTGATGCAGGATGAGGATGGCCAGACGAGCGATGTGCATTCGATTTCTGCGGGGCTTGATTATCCTGGAGTAGGTCCTGAGCATTCGTATTGGAAGGATGCGCATCGAGTCGAGTACACATCGTGCCGAGACGACGAAGCGTTGGGAGCTTTTGACTTCCTCGCCAAGAATGAAGGGATCTTAACTGCATTGGAAACTTGCCATGCGGTTGCCAAAGCTGCAGAGATTGCCAAGTCGATGCGCCCTGATCAGCACTTGGTCATTTGTCTCTCTGGACGAGGAGACAAGGATGCTGCGGAGTTAGCGCGGCTACGAGGACAAGAGTGGTAGTGGATCTAAGCTGTCATCGGTTGTTCGATCCGAATTCGCTTGACGTTTTGTTTCAGTCAGTTCTTATGTGGAAGATGCCTTTGTATGACAGCTATTGATCAACTTTTTCAGACGCTTCGGGCATCTGGCAAGAAGGCTTTAATGCCTTTTATCACGGCTGGGGATCCGAACATGGCGTTTACGGTACGAGTACTGAAGCGACTGCAAGAGCTTGGGTGCTCCATGGCGGAGGTTGGGATTCCGTATAGCGATCCGATTGCGGACGGCCCGGTAATCCAGGCATCGTACACACGAGCGTTATCGCACAGGATCAAGTTGCAGCAGATCTTTGATGCGATACAGGAGAACCGGAGTGGTTGGACGATGCCGATGGTATCGATGGTCAGTTACGCGATTATTCACCGGCATGGGCCGGAAGCGTACGTTGATGCAGCGAAAGAAGCCGGGTTTTCTGGAGCGATCGTCCCAGACTTGTTAGTTGAAGAGAGTGCAGCTTTATCGAAAGTTTGCCGAGCCAGGGACTTTAATTTAATTCAGTTGGTCACACCGACAACACCGCCTGAGCGAGCGTTGCGAATCGCTGAAGAGTCCTCGGGTTTTCTGTATTTTGTTTCGGTCACTGGTATTACAGGTGAGCGGACACAATTGCCGGAGGGTTTGGTGGATCGAGTCGGATGGCTCAAAGCGCGAACAGAGTTGCCGATTTGCATCGGTTTTGGAATTTCGAAACCGGAGCACGTGAAGTTATTAGCACCGGTATGTGATGGATTGATAGTTGGTTCGGCGATCGTGCGTTGTTTGGAGAACGCGAACCGATCGGAAGATGAAGCGATTGCGTCGGCGAGCACCTTGGTTGAGAGTTTGTTGCACGCGTTGAAGTGATTGGTTGTTGAAGGCATTCATACTGGTGCGTAGGTCCAATAAGAAGGAGTTTTAAGGTGCGTTATCGGCAATTGGATAAGATCGTTGAGTTGGTACCTGGGGAATATATTGTCGCGACTCGCAAGTTGCATCACGGAGAGGATTATTTGCGAGATCACTTCCCGCTGTTTCCGGTAATGCCGGGAGTGATGATGTTAGAAGCGTTGTATCAAGCGTCGATGTGGCTCGTGAGTGTCACGGAGAATTTCTCCCATTCTGTTTTGACATTGGACGAGGTTCGCAATGTGAAATTCGCGGACTTTATGGAACCGGGGCAAGAGTTAACGGTACGTGTGGAGTGGGTCAAGTCGGATGACCGAACGGTGACGGTCAAGGCCGTTGGGATGCGAGGCGATGTCACGGCAGTCTCAGGGCGATTGGTCGTTGGCAAACGCAACTTGGGTTCGTCCGAGGGAGATCAGTTATCGAGTGTGGATGAATTTTCGCGTGAAGCGATGCGTACGCAGGTTGCGAAGTTGCGTGGTGCAGCAAGCTAGAGCATTGAGCTTAGCTAGGACAATCAAAAAATTACTCAGCAGACGGTTTAAGAATGATCGTTGCGAGGGGTGGTAGTTTGAGAGCTACGGATGCGACTTGACCATGGTAGGGGATGTTCGCGTCTGCTTTAACTGGCGATAGGTTTTCAACTCCCGAACCGCCATAGCATGTTCTGTCGCTATTGAAGACTTCAATGTATTTTCCGCTGGAAGGGACCCCCATGCGGTAGTCAAGAACGACGGGGGTGAAGTTACAGCACACCAAGAGATGCTCGGCGTTTTCATTCTCTTCGCTGATGGATTTACGCAGAAATCCAAGAACGCTGGCTGCAGCATTTTGGCAGTCTACCCATTGGAATCCTGAGCCATGGAAGTCTCCTTGATAGAGGGCTTTCTCTGCAGTGAGCAAATGATTCAGGTCGGCGACGAGTTGTTGAATTCCACGGTGGGAGTCCCATTTCAGAAGGTCCCATTGCAAGGTAGCGTCATAGTTCCATTCGTGCCATTGTGCGATTTCTCCCCCCATAAAAAGTAGTTTCTTACCTGGGTGGGTCCACATGTAGGAGAAGAGCAGTCGTAGGTTCGCGAATTTCTGCCAAAGGTCACCGGGCATTTGCGCAATAAGTGAACCTTTTTCATGAACCACTTCGTCATGCGAAAAGGGGAGCATG
>JBIJCS010000449.1:0-4256 GCA_044344575.1 Pirellula sp.
CCAGCGCGTATAATCAACGTGAACAGTTGGCTGACCCTACCGCACACGCCGAGATGATTGCAATCACCCAGGCAGCCTCGCAATTAGGGACATGGCGGTTGCTCGATTGCACGTTGGTGGTAACTCTCGAGCCTTGTCCAATGTGTGCAGGAGCAATTCTGCAAAGCCGCATTCCCAAAGTGGTCTATGGGGCACGAGATCCTAAAGCCGGTGCAGTGGATTCTCTATATCAACTCCTTAATGATGATCGACTAAATCATCGCTGTGAGGTCGTTTCGGGCGTGCTACCTATGGAGTGTGGCGCCGTCCTGACGGAGTTCTTCGAGCGCAAGAGACGGCTTGGGAAAAAGTAAACTGCGCAGGCTAGGCGATTTGCGGAACCTCTGCGGGTTGTTCCGCGAAAATTGTTTAATCCATTCGCACCGATAGTTCAGTTGGTAGCTGCCTCGATCCGATACGACGACGGGACCATTTCGCTTTGATCAGCCGGTCCTGGTTCGGTGACGCGTTAGTTAGGGGCTCGCTATGAGCAGGAATACACGGAAGTCAATCAAGCGATGGGTCGTCAGAGGCTGCATAAGTGGTGTGCTGCTCAGCGGATGCCATCCAGTCGAAAGATTCCAGACTTGGCGAGATTCGAAAAATGTTTCGTATTACCAAGACTTCGTAACACGCATTGAAGAGCCGAATCTCCAGACTTGTGTAGATCCACAAGTCTCTGAGACCGTTAATCCCTTGGCCATCGAGAATCCTGCCGAATTGCCGGCGTTGGAATTGCGGTTACAAGATGCGATTTCAATGGCATTGCAAAGCAGTGAGGTTCTAAGGAATCTTGGTGGCACGGTGGTCTCTGCTCCGCAAGGCACTCAGACGCAGATCGATCCCGCACTGACGGACTTGAATCCACTCGGAGGTACACAAGCGGCACTTGCTGCCTTTGACGCCGTCGTGTCTTCGCAACTATTTTGGCAAAAGAACGATAGACCTGTGAACGTTAGGCCACAGCCGCCGTTCGATCAGTTGTTCGTACCCGCATCCCGCCAAACAGCGGGCACCCAGATCAATCAGATTCAAAAACGAACAGCAACCGGTGCGACTTTCGCGTTACGCACCAATGTGCTTTACGATCGAAACAATAATCCAACACGAAACTTCCGCAGTGACTTCAGTGGTTTCTTAGAAGCAGAATACCGCCAACCGATGCTCCAAGGGGCCGGGACCACTTACAACCGAATCGCCGGTCCGAACGGGGGCGTCGGCCAATACAACGGCGTACTAATCGCCCGAATCAATACCGATATTAGTCTGGCGGACTTTGAAGCCGGTGTTATTCGCTTGATCAATGATGTGGAAACTGCCTATTGGGAACTATACTTCGCTTACCGAGCCCTCGATGCACAAATTTCCGGTCGAGAAAACGCACTGAAAACCTGGCAGCGTATTCGCGAACTACAAAAAGTCGGATACCGAGGAGGGGAAGCTGACGCGGAGGCCCAAGCGAGATCGAACTACTACCTGTTTGCTTCTCAACTCAACGATGCACTGTCTGGTGTCAACGGTTTATATGCGACGGAGCAACGCCTTCGATACATCATCGGTTACCCTGCAACGGATGGGCGGTTGATCAAGCCGATTGATGATCCTATCCAAGCCGAGGTGATGTTCGACTGGCAAGCCTCTTTGGCCGATGCGGTGAATCGACGCGTAGAAGTACGCCGGCAAGAATGGTCGATCAAACGACGTGAGTTGGAATTGATCGCTGCACGACTGAACAAACGTCCTCGACTCGATGCATTGACTTTATACCGATACCGAGGATTGGGCGACCATCTACTCGGATCACGCAAGCCCAATGAGTCGTTAGATAATTTCTTTACAAGTCTCGGGACCGGAGATTATCAAGAATGGCAAGCCGGCCTGGAGTGGTCTTACAACGTGGGACTGCGCCAAGCTTCGGCAGCCGTGCGACACGCTCAGCTAAACCTCGCTCGTGAAATGGCTTTACTCAAAGAGCAACAACTTCGTATCTCGCACGACTTGAGCACCTCCGCTCGACAAATTGCACGTAGCTACGAACAGATGCAGATCAATTACAATCGTATCGAAGCGGACAAACTTCAAGTAGAAGTTTTGCGAAATCGTTACGAGAAGGGTTTGATCAACATCAATTTCTTGCTCCAGGCTCAACAACAACTTGCAAACAGCACAAGTGCATTCTTTAGATCGCTCGTGGACTACAACTTGGCAATTCGCGATTTCCATCGCGAAAAAGGCTCATTGCTGATGTACAACCAAGTGAATCTGTCTGAAGAACCACTCAACGGGTCGATGCTTTCAGCAGCTTACCAACGCGGTCGGTATTTCACTCCGCGCGATAACCCAGAAGAAGTGGTAGTGCGTGACCGAATCAGCGGAGGAGCTTTCGATCCCAGTGCGGTCGGAAGTCCTTTCCAAGGTGCGACGATCGAGCCTCAAGCAGAAGCCTTAGCACTGCCGACGGATGCGATCATGGAAACGGTTCCGGGGGAAGTTACGACCCCAACGAAAGAGAGCATCCAAGAAACACTGGAAGATATTGGTTCCGCTAAGCCTTGATCCATGCTGCAGTCACTGAGTAGTTCTCAAACTAGTGAACTGCCGGACTTGATCGGTTATCGCGAGCTCGGTGGGAAGGCGTTCCATGGAACTCGCTCCGTAAAAGCCATCGAGATCGCGGCATTGCGAAAGAATGAACTGAGCGTCTTGTGGCGTTGCAATCGGCCCTCCATGGCACAGGACTAAACAGTCGTCGCGGAGAGACTTGCAAGTATCCGTAATCGCTTGAACCTCGTGGACACAATCCTGAAGTGACTTGGCGCTCTTCGCTCCGATCGATCCGCTTGTCGTTAAGCCCATGTGGGCTACGACAATATCTGCTCCTGCCTGCACCATTTGTTTCGCTTCGTCGATATTGAATACATACGGAGTCGTTAGCAAATCCAGCTCACTTGCTGCAGCGATCAATTCGACTTCTTGTGAATAACTCATTCCCGTTTCTTCCAAGTTCGCTCGAAACATCCCGTCGATTAAGCCAACCGTCGGAAAGTTCTGGATACCCGCAAATCCAAGCTCTTTGAGTTCTTTAAGGAAGACATCTCGGATCATAAAAGGATCTGTACCATTGACCCCAGCGAGAACCGGGGTGTGACGGACCGCTGTGAGAACTTCGTACGCCATCTCCTTGACGATCTGATTCGCGTTTCCATAGGCAAGCAATCCGGAGAGGGATCCACGTCCTGCCATGCGGTAACGCCCAGAATTGTAGATGACGATCAGGTCGATGCCGCCTGCTTCTTCACACTTTGCAGAAATACCGGTCCCCGCTCCCCCTCCGATGATCGGTTCTCCACGGGCGACCTTGCTGCGTAGGTTTCGAAGTATTTCATCGCGTTGTTTCATGAGCTATACGTTTCTACCTTGGATTGTGTTTCGTGAAGAAGATTCTGAAAAACTTCGATTGCTCGCTCGATAAAAGCTTGGTCATTGATGTGGGCATCGATACGTTCGATGCGAACATTGTCGAGCCCAGCGAGAGATTTTTCAAGTTCAACGAACAACGCGTTGTTTGCATCTGGATCATAGAACGGTTTTCCAGGGGAATCCAACGCGGAGAGACCAAGCGTTGGAAGGAGCACATGAACCGGACTGATGCTCTTGGATAATTTCTTCGCTATCCAACGAGCACACTGACGGTTCTCTTCGGGGGTCGTTCGCATGAGCGTCACATTCGAGTTGTGGATGTGCAAATTTCGCGAACGAAATTCTTCGGGGACAGTGGAGAGCGCGCCGAAGTTAACCATGTCCATGGCCCCGACACTCAAAACACAAGGGATACACCGATCGGCAAGTACATCAAAACGTTGAGGTCCAGCTCGAAACACACCGCCGACGACTTCGTCTGCCACTTCCGTGGTAGTCAAGTCGAGGATGCCAGAGACCAGTCCACTCGAGACCAATCCCTCCATGGCCTGACCTCCAACCCCGGTTGCATGAAATACCAAACAATCGAATCCAGATCGCTCAAGTGCTTGCCGCACCCCGGTGACGCAAGGAGTTGTAACTCCAAACATCGTCATCGCCAACGCTGGTTTTGTTGGATGATCGGGAGATGGCCCTGTAGCCATTCCTACCAACGCATTGGCCGCATTGGCTAGTATTCTCGTTGAAACCGCATTCAAACCGCTGACGTCCACAATAGATGGGTGCATGATGACGTC
>JBIJCS010000661.1:0-4255 GCA_044344575.1 Pirellula sp.
GTTGAAGACTTTGGTTCGGGACGCGATGCGTGTGGAGTTTCAGGGAGCCGAAGCGCGAGAATTGCGGAGGATTCAGTTTGAGCCTTTGGAGCGTCGTGAGTTGATGGCTTCGGACTTTTTTGAGGCAGCATCCATGTCTGCTCAGTCCACCATGGCTCAGGCTTATGCGACGAGCCAAGCGGATTTTTCTACGACGAGTGCATCTGGGTTGGTTGCGGAAGGCGAGGCGACAGCGGCGAATGATTTAGTGGCTTTTGCGAAGGCGCTTACGGCATCGGGTGCGAAGTTTTATGGAGCGGACTGGTGTGCCTTTTGTTCGGAGCAAAAGAGTCTGTTTCAGGAAGGAAAAAGTTACCTTCCTTTCGTCGAAATCACGAATCCCGACCGCACATTGAATGCAACGGGGATTGCCGAGAACATCACAACGTACCCGACTTGGAAATTCGCAAACGGACAAACAGCCACTGGTGTACAGACGCTTGCACAACTTTCAACTCTTTCTGGAGTGGCGATACCAACGGGCGTGACCCCGACGTTTTTAGAGGTTCCGAATCAGACGGTGCGTGCGGGTTCACCTTTGCATGTACCGATCGATGCCTACGATCCGAACGGAGGACCGCTTACGGTGACAGTCACTAGTAGCAACCCGAGTGTGATCGCTGCGGAGATGGTGACGAATCCCAAGTCGGTGAAGATGGTCGTTAACGGCTATGGAGAGATGGTGTTTCGGTTATTTGCCGACGAAGCACCGCGACCGGTTGGACAATTTACCCAGTTGGCCGAATCGGGTTTTTACAATCAAGCTGGGTCGAACAAGGTCATTTTCCATCGAGTGGTTGATGGCTTCATGATTCAAAGTGGTGATCCGACGGGGACCGGATCTGGTGGTTCTGATATCGGGGACTTCGACGATCAGTTCAATTTGAATTTGCAGCACAATCGCACTGGTGTTCTATCGTACGCGAAGGCGGGGCCGGATACGAATGACTCACAATTCTTCATTACCGAAGTTGCTACTCGTCACTTGGACTTCAAGCATTCTGTCTTTGGGCAATTGATCGAAGGGGAAGCGGTTCGGGAGGGTATTTCCAGGACAAAAGTCACTTCGCAATCTTCTGGGGAGGTATCCCGTCCAGTCAATGAAGTGGTGATCAATTCTGTGGAAACATTTGATGACACGGAAAACGGCTTGGTTCGCTTGAAGGCTCTGGGCACGACAGGTACGTCGACAATCACCGTAACTGTGACGAATAGTACTGGTCAGACCTTTTCAAGGACATTTACAGCGACCGCTGCGGCTGATAATTCGAACGGAGCGCCATTCCTTAACGACATTACCGTACCACCGATTGCCGCTGGCCAGACGGTGACGGTTCAATTAAGCAGTCAAGATAAGGAGGGTGACGCGGTTCGTTACGATGCAGTGCGTCAAGGATCGGTACCTTATCAGTTCAATGTCGACAACCAAAGTGGCCAATTAACCGTCACGGCTCCTCAGAATTTCAGTGGAAGTTTCCAGGTTCGGGTGAGCGTTCGTCCTTCGACTCAATCGGCGGCGGGAAGTTCTGACGATGCGCAAGTGTTGACCTTTAATGTTCCTGTGGTCGTGGCCGCTCCGACATCGGTGGACCTTGTAGCCGCAACGGATACCGGGGTGAGCAATACAGATAACATCACGAATGCAAGCAGTTTGCAGTTTGTCGTCGAGGGGACGGTAGCGGGTGCGACAGTGCAGTTGAAGGCTGGAAGCCAGGTGATTGGTTCTGCGGTGGCCACTGGGACGTCAACGACAATATCGAGCACTGCTTTTGGCAGTTTGGGGACAGGTACTTACTCGATTGTGGCGGTTCAGACCCTTAGCGGCACGACATCTGCTGCTTCGCCTGCTTTATCGATTCAGTACGATGTTAGCCCACCTTCTGCGATCCCCAATAGCGGGCTTCCGAATCGCGCGAACGTTGGGACTTTGCTGAGTTACGATTTAGACCATCCGGAGGAGGGTAGCGGGCTTCGTTATATTCTCGACAACGCCCCCGCGCAGATGTCGATCAATCCGACGACCGGCGTGATTACTTGGACTCCCGCAGCCAATCAGCTTGGGCCTCAAACGGCAATACTGCAGCTTCAGGATCCCGCTGGGAATATTACGAGTCAAACCTTGGCAATTCAGGTTGCAGACACGGCAAAGATTGCTGTGGATATGTCCTTGGAGTCACTCACTGGGCAGCCATTGACGACTGTAGCGGTCAATCAAGAGTTTTTCCTGAAGCTAAATGTTCAGGACTTACGTCTGACTGGGGACGGCGCGGGCGAAGGGGTTTACACTGCATACCTCGATTTGTTCTATGATCCTTCCAAGGTGGAGTTGGTTGGTACCAATCCGATCACTTACGATCCATTGTTTGGTAATGGAAGAACTGGTTCGACCGCGACACCTGGACTGATCGATGAGCTAGGTGCATTTTCGTCGTTGACAGCCGGTCCCGGTCGAGATCCGCAAAGTTTTGTGTCGGTGCGCATGCGGGCCAAGTCTGGTGGGTCTGTCAAGTTTACGATGGACGAAGCCGACGAAGATACGAAGGTCTTTGCGCTTTTCAAGGATACGGCAAATCCTGGTGGTGTTCCCGCGAATCGGGTGTTGTTCGATTCGAAGTCGTTAACGGTCACTTCTAGTTTTTCGGTTGCGGACGATACCTTTAGCGTCAACGAAGACACAACGAACAATGTGATCGATGTGTTAGCAAACGATACGATTACTGGGGGAGCACAGACGGTCTTGACCATTCAATCGGTCTCAACCCCGGACCAGGGAGGTACGGTATCGATTGAGAGCGGCGCGAAGCGGTTGGTGTATACACCTGCCTCAAATTTCACTGGAGCGGAGAAGTTTACTTATGTCGTCTCTGACCAAACCGGTGCGAGTGCTACTGCGGCCGTGACGATGAACGTTCAGTCGGTGAATGACAATCCTGTTGCGGTGAACGATGTGTTCAATGAAGTGCGGGCTAACCAAGTCGACGTGTTCTTGAATGTATTGAGCAATGACACTCTTGGGCCTGATACGGGTGAAACGTTGACGGTTACTGCCGTGGGGACCACTAGCGAAGGTGGTACCGTGAAGATAGCGACGGGTGGTAACGGTGTGTTATACACTCCGAAAATAGGATTTGTCGGCGCGGAGACGTTTTCTTATACGATCAGCGATGGTCGCGGTGGGACTTCGACCGCGAACGTCACGGTCAATGTTCAGGTCGCGGTGCCTCCTCCTACCGTGGTCGGCGAGTCGTTTACGATTGCTGAGGATAGTGCACAAGCCGAATACGATGTGTTGGCAAACGACACTCCGGCGGTTAGTGGAGATACCTTGAGCATCTCTGCTGTTTCTGCCCAGCAAGGGACAGTATCGCTTAACGCGACCAAGACGAAGATTTTGTACACACCGAAAGCGAATTTCGTTGGGGTTGATTTAGTAACCTACACGGTTCGCAGCAGCAATGGTGGGACAGCCAACGGAACGATGACGATGACCGTCACGTCGGTCAATGACGCACCGGTCGCAGTGGCGGATACATTCACGATTCCTTCGTCGACGAATCAGTCGCTGAATGTCCTTGCGAATGACTCGAGTGTCGACACGGGTGAAACGCTTGTGATTACTGCGATTACGCAACCTGCTTCGGGCAAAGGTTCGGTGGCAATTGCCAGCGACGGCAAGTCCTTGCTCTACTCGGCACCATCGACGACGTTCACTGGTGAAGTCGCGTTTACTTATACTATCAGTGACGGAAACGGTTTGACAGCCACTGCAAATGTGACACTCAATGTGGTGAATTACACGCCGAGAGATGTTGGAGTGACGACGCAGACGAGTGTCCAGGGCGTTCAGGTGCAAGTCCTGCAGCTTGACGGTGTTGGAGTTGCAGGTAGTCCGGTTTCCCACGTTCCTGAGTATCAAGGTTCCGTCGTGAAAGTCGCAGACGTGGGGCCTGGGACTTACCAGTTCAGCGTTCCAAGCTTGCCGTTTTTTACAGCAGCGGAACGGAGTGTTGAGGTCGTTTCAGGTGGTGAGGGTTCGGATACGGTTTCTACGGTTTTGCCGGTCGGCACCCGCGATCCAAACTTTATGGACGTACGCGACTTTACGACTTCGGCACTTCGCAAGGGGCTAACGCTTGCAGTGCAGCCGAACCAACAAGCTCTTTGGTATGACGGGGTGAGGGATTGGCGGAATTACTCGAATATCGAAGTGACATTG
>JBIJCS010000051.1:0-14458 GCA_044344575.1 Pirellula sp.
CGAGCGTAACGTGATCCGCTTGTTCTTGTTCTGCGAACGAGATTGCCGCAGAGAGTGTTTTAGGGTGCATTTGAACATCTGCATCTGTAAAGAGCAGCCATTCGCCGGTGGCTTGTTTCGCTCCGATGCAGAGTGCATGGCATTTCCCGAGCCATTGATCAGGAAGGGTATCGATGCGAACGGAGTAAAGCTTGGGTGTGGTATTGGAGAGGTTTTGATGTCTGTTGCAGAGTTGTTCGAGGATGGCGGGTGTTTGATCGGTACTGCGATCGTCGACAATGATTAGTTCAAGGTTGGGGTACTGTAGTTGCAGCATTGACTCTGCGGCTTGTTCAATTGCGTCTTGTTCATTTCTCGCGGCGAAGATGACGGAGACGGAGGGTAAGTTGATTGGAGTTGCGGCATTTTGTGGGATGCGATCGAGACGACGAATGGTCCATTCGGAGAGGAGGAAGGAAACGAAGATCAGCGAGACCGAAGCGAGAATTGCAGCACTGAGGATGAGGAGAGAGAGTCCAAGGGTGGACATGATCGAGTTCGCTTATGGTTTAACGCAGGTGAAAGGGTTCGAGGCGTTGATGCAGTTCTTGGGTTTGGGATTGCGAGAGGCTGGTGTTGGGAAGTCGGGGCGGGCCGACGGGGACGCCCAAGTATTCCATGGTGGATTTGGCAGCAGCCATGTACCCGTAGCTGGCTAAGCATTCGATGAGCTGGACGCTTGCTAGTTGTTCAAGTCTGGCGCGTTGTAGATCGGATTGTTCGAAGGCGGCGATGAGTCGGTGGTAGATTTGTGCGGCGAAGTTGTAGGTACTACCGACGGCGCCTTTGGCACCGGTAGCGAGAGCGCCGAGGAGATGTTCATCGATCCCCCAAGGGAGGTCCCATTGCGTGTTGTCGAGTTGAAGGCATTGCAAGTATGCAGCGAGATCGGAGTTCGTAAATTTCAGACCAACCAGGTTGGGGATGCTTCGGGAGGCTTGCGCGAGGAACTTGGGCATCGAGAAATTCACGCCGGTTAGGACGGGGATATCGTAGAAGTAGAAAGGGAGATTGGGGGCGGCGGAGGCGATTGCAGCGCAGCAGTCGATGAGGGATTCGAGGGAACGGGGTTTGAAGTAGCTAGGGGAGAGAGCGGACAGTGCGTCCGCGCGGAGGTTTTGGGCTTGGGCCGCAAGTTGTTTAGCGTCGTTTAAACAATTGCAACCGACGTGGATAACGAGACGCAGTGGAGTACCGTGTCGGACTTCGCTCCAGCGTTTGGCTAAGGCGAGTCGTTCATCGAGGGTGAGTGAATGGCTTTCGCCGGTGCTTCCGCCGACAAAGACCGTGTTGACTTGTTGCGAGAGCATCCATTCGGCTTGTTTTTCGACGGCATGTAACGCTAGGGAACCATCGGCATGGAAGGGGGTGTGTACAGCGGCGACGAGGCCGTGGAGGGGTTGGAAATCGATCATTGCAATTCAGGTTTGGGGCGGATCATGAGGACCAGGAAGATGGAGATGAGCGCGAGGAGGGCGAAGACAGAGAAGCTGACGTTTAGGGGAACGTTCGAATCACGGAGTCGTCCGAATTCTTTGTCGGCGATCCCGCCGAAGCTGATGCTGACAAAGTTCATGATGCCGTATCCAGTCGCTCGGAGGTTCGGGGGTACGATTTGAGACAGGATGGGCATGTTGTTGCAATCGAAGAAGCCCCATCCGAGACCGAAGAGGATAAGGAAAGCGATAGCGGTTTGAATATTCGAAGCGTTACCGATTCCGAAGATCGCGGGTGCGATGAGGGCCATTCCCAGGGCGCTGACATTGATACGGCCGCGAATGGTGTTGGTCATGAAGCGGTCGGCGAGAGTTCCTCCGATGGCAGCACCGAGGATGGCGGCGATTTGCCAATAGAGGGTGGCAGTGACCCCTGAGGCACCTTGTCCAAGTTCAAATCGATCTCGGAGGATCGATGGCATCCAGTCGCGAACGACCCAACCTGCTAGAGCTGGGAGAGTAAAGTATGCAACGAGCAGGAGGTAGGATGGATTGGTGAATAGGTTAAGGAATGCGAGGGAGGATTGTTCAGTGGTTGAGTTGATCCGTTCGGTATTGGTGGCTTGGTCGAACATCGTCTGGTCCAACGTCTTGTGGTTGGGGCGATCGCGAAGGATGATTGCGATTGGAAGGGTATAGAGCATGCCGAAGAGGCCGCAGGATGCGAAGGCATCTCGCCATCCGAATGAGATTGCAGCGTAGCCACCGAAACCGCCGGCGATGACCCCGAGGTAGATTGCCATTTGGTGCATGCCGACGGCTTTGGAGCGCGAGGAGCCGGGGTGGTAGTCGGTGATCAGGGCGAGTGCGGCTGGGATGTAGAAGGCTTCGCTCATCCCCATCAGGGAGCGAGCCCAGAGGAGTTCTTGGTAGGTGGTAACTTGGCCGGTCCACCAGGTGATTGCGGACCAAGCGAAGAGGCTAGCGGCGATACTCCATCGGCGTGAGAAGCGGTCGGCGAGGTAGCCACCGAGGAGGCTGAAGGCTGCGTAGACCCATTTGAATTGACCGAGCATGGTGCCCCACATTTCTTGGGGGTTGTTGCTATTGGCAAAATCAGGGATGGAGTCCATGACTGATTCTTGCATGGAGGCCATCATTTGACGGTCGAGGTAATTGAGCAGAGCGACGGGCATGAGGAGTAAGACGAAGAGCCAAGCGCGCTGAGTGAACCAAGGGTTGGCGAAGGAGTGCGGTGGTGTTTGGTTCACTGGTTTAAACCTTACTGTATCAAGCCTGCTTTACAAAAATAGCCAGTATAAAAACCGACCGGGGAGGATGATCAGGTGCCTCGACGATTACCGAACCAATGGATGTGTTGTCGGTCGCAGAGTCGCAGGTCGTGATTTTTGCACCAGTTGGCGAGCCAGCTGAGTTGTAACTGAAGTTCATCGGAGTTGGTGCCACGCGGCATGAGCATTACACGGTTGCGATCCCATGCGTGTAGGTGTTGTAAGTATTCGAGGACTTCTTCGGCGTCGAGGATGGATCCTACCACAAACTTCAGTTGGTATTCACCGCGTCGCATGAGGGATTGGACGATTTGGGGGGTGAAGCGTCGGGCGTCGTGCCGGTTGACCCAAGCATCATCGGTGTAACCTATGGGGCTAGAGTTGCTGAGTTTTGGGCTGATGGACCATAGATCGCATTCGGCGGGTTGGTCGATGGTACCGGCGGTTTCGATGGTCAGGTGTTTTCCACGCCGACGGATGGCGGCTGCTAGTTCGGAGATTTCATCGAAGATCATGGGTTCGCCGCCGGTGAGGACAACGTGGCCGACTTTGGAATGATCGACGGTTTTGAGGATAGCGTCGAGGGTTTGTTGTTCACCTTCGGGCTCCCACGAGGCGTAGCGGGTGTCGCAGAACCAGCAGCGGAGGTTACAGCCGCTGGTGCGAATAAAGAGGCTGGGGGTGCCGGTGAGCATCCCTTCACCTTGAACGCTTTCGAAAACTTCTGCGATCCGAATCAAATTCTCGGCTCCGAATGGTGGTACGCGTTGTGGCGGGTGTTGAGGAGGGGAAAAACGTTGTTGCGGTCGTTCGCTTCGAGCTATTGTATTTTTTCAAGCTTGTTAAGATATGCCAAGCGAAGGGATTGCGGGAGGTGTCCAGCGGGCTATGGTAAGTCCTGGTCGACGGTTCCGTTTTGCCCATTTATGAACAAATTGAAGCCTTTTAACTTTGGGGAAGTCCTCGCCGTGCCAGGAACACCATTTATCAGTGAGCTCGAGTGTTTCGAGAATTCGTACCCGGGTCGGGATTACACGATAGAGATTGTTTGCCCTGAGTTTACTTCGATATGTCCGAAGACTGGGCAACCGGACTTTGGGACGTTGGTGTTTCGGTATATTCCGGGCGATAAGTGTGTGGAGTTGAAGAGTTTGAAGTTGTATTTGCAGAAATTCCGCAATGAGGGGATTTTCTACGAGAATGTAACGAATTGCATTTTCGACGACTTTCTCAAGGTGGTTTCACCGCGTTCGGCGACTTTGGAGAGTCGTTGGGGAGCGCGGGGTGGCATCACATCGACGATCACGATTTCGTATACGCAATCGAAGGTATAGAGAGGGGGAAGTAGGATGACCTTAGCAAATCGGCTACCTCCGTTGCTTTTGGGTGGATTGGCGGACGAGGCTGCGAATCAGAAGACCGCGATGCAGCAGTTCTGCGCGTTTGCCGCGATGGGGCTACGTTATTACACGTTGCGATTCATCGATGCTGGTGGTGGAATTCAGAATGTGATGCAGCTTGAGCCCAAAGGGATTGCTTCCATTTTGGAGTTGCAAAAGGAGTATGGTTTAAGTGTCTCGAGCATTGGTTCGCCGATCGGCAAGGTCAAGTTGTTGGACGTGGCCGATGGCACGAACAATCGGTACGTTCCTTTTGAGGAGTATCTTCAGAAGGATGTGCGGAGGGCTTGCGATTTAGCGAACCAATTCGGTTGCAAGTTGATACGTGGTTTTTCGTTTTATCACCCGCGTGGCGAGGATCCTCACAAGCACATGGGGCAAGCGATCGATCAAATCGGTTCGATTGCTGCGATGTGTGACAGTTATGGTTTAACGTATGGGTTGGAGGTCGAAGCGAATTTGATTGGGCAGACCGGCAAGTTGCTTGCGGCAATTTATGATGCGGTGTCTCATCCTGCGTTGGTGTTGGTGTTTGATGGTGCGAACTTGGTTTGTCAAGGGATGACGACCGATCAAGTGTTCGAAGAGTATTTAGCGATGAGGCATGGGATGGGTTGGATACATGTGAAGGATTACAAGCGACCGCAGGTACACCATGGGGGAGTCGCTCACGTGGATGAGGAGTCATTGAAGGCGTTTGTGCCTGCGGATATTGGGGATTCGGGGCATGAAGCGATTTTTCGTGACATCCGCGCGGAGTATCCGAAGATTATCGAGCGGGTGAGCAAGCGTGGTCTGCCTGGTTTCTTTGTGGATCTTGAGCCGCACGTCAAGGGTGGTGGTCAGTTCGGTGGATTTAGTGGGCCGGATGGTTTTGGGGTGGCGTTGCGAAGTCTCTGCAGGTTGCTGGATTACGTCGGTTTGCCTTATCAACTGCGTGGTTTTGAAGATTTGCGCGGTTAGGAGACTTGGTTGATGGATGCAAAGCGAGAGGGTTGGAGAGCGCTCTATCCGTACGACTCTCATTTTCTTCCGGTTCGATTATCCAAAGAGCAGCAACAAGTTTTGGGTGTAGAGACGGTACGTCAGCATTATTTGGATGAGGGGGATGGTGATCCAACCATTCTTTGTGTGCATGGTAATCCGACTTGGTCTTTTTACTATCGTTCGATCGTTGAGTGTTTTCGTGCAGAGCATCGTGTAGTAGCGGTGGACCACATTGGATGTGGACTGAGTGATAAGCCTGCGCGATATGAATACACGTTGAAGCAGCACACGGAGAACTTGGTGGGATTGATCGACGCGTTGGATCTCCGCCGGATTGTCATGGTGGTGCATGATTGGGGGGGTGCGATTGGGTTGGGAGCCGCGCTAGAGCGGCTTGATCGGATGGCGGGTTTGGTGGTGCTTAACACGGGTGCTTTTCCGCCGCCGTACATACCACTTCGGATCGCTGCTTGTCGCATTCCGATTTTGGGAAGTTTTGCGATGAAGCGATTGAATGCTTTTGCGAGGGCGGCGACGGTGATGGCGATTGATCGATTGCCGAGATTGGAGTTACGGGTGCGAGATGGTTTATTGGCTCCTTATGATACGCCGGCGCATCGTGTAGCGATCGATGGTTTTGTTCGGGACATCCCGATGAAGCCTGCGCATCCGACTTATGGGGTATTAAAGCGATTGGAGGATCAATTGCCGCTGTTGGAGCATCTGCCGACATCGTTGGTATGGGGGATGAAGGACTGGTGTTTTACGCCGGAGTGTTTGCGACGGTTTCAGGAGGTCTGGCCGCGTGCACAGGTGCAGGAGTTGCGAGATGTAGGGCATTACGTGATGGAGGAGGCGGCGGGTGAGGTTTGCGAAGCGGTGCGTGGGGTGATTGGAAGGGTTTGATGTTTTTTTTGTTTAGCAGTCAGCCGGAGGCGTACCAGGATTCCTTCCGGTGGTTGATGCAGTGGTGCCACGACGAGGACAGGGGATCATTTGACCTGTAACACGCGAGTTGCAGTTTGTCCGCTGTACTGAACTGAATTCCTAAGGCCTGAAGGGCCGACACACGTAGTGCTGAGATATCCACTCCATATTTGATGTGCATTCGTGGTGACTTCGCATGCTCATCGAACACTCAACCGGTGCTTGCGGTTTGATGTGTCAGCCCTTCGGGCTTTGCGATCCAAATTGGATACAGGTTTCCGGGGCCTATCGACCCCGGCAGAGGGTGTGCCAGCCCTTCGGGCTTGAAAATACCTGGGTTTTGCTTCATGCGGCGGGGCGGACCGGTGTCTCTCGCAAAGGAGCCAAGACGCGAAGGGGGCAGACAGGCGTTGCGCCGACTGGCGCGAAACGGCAGGGTTGGTAAATTCGCATGGGTGGGTAAATGCGCATGGACAGGAATGGGTGGTATAATCGACTCCGTTGGGATATTGGGAATGCCGAGTTCTTTCGGAAATTGCGGCGTTTGTAGTGACGAAGTGAAATGGTTGCAGTTTGAGCGTTGAATTTCGATTCGTAAGTTGATGAAAGGTATTCATGATCCGTCGAATTGGTTTTCGCTTGGTTGTTGTCATTTCTTTTTTCGTCTTCGGTGGCTTGTACATCGATTGGAGCATGGGGCAGGAGTCGAAGGGGGATGCTGGGGATCGGATTGATTTCTTGACCGATGTCGTGCCGATCTTGGATGCGCATTGTGTGAAGTGTCATGGACCGAATAAGCAGACGATGGATGTGCGATTGGATTTGCGAGCTGCGATTCTTCGTGGAGGTGGTAGCGGAGAGATCATCAAGGTGGGGCAGAGTGCTGCGAGCCGATTGATCGAAGTGGTGACGGAGGAGGACCCCGATTTGCGAATGCCGCCCGAGGGGGAACCGTTAGATCTTAGGGAGGTCGCAGTGCTGAGGGGTTGGATTGACCAAGGGGCATTGGGGCCTGAAGATGCGCATCTGCTGGATAAACCGTTGCCTTGGAGTTTTCAGCCGGTGGTTCGACCGTTGGTGCCGGAGTCGAGAGTTCTCGAAGGGGAGGTTGCAGGGGGGTATGGATCGATCGATCGATTCTTGGGTAATCGATTGGAGAGGGAGGGGTTATCGTTTTCTGCGTTAGCGGATCGAGAAACGATTCTTCGGCGGTTGTATTTGGTGGCACTTGGGATGCCGCCGACGGTGGAGGAAGTGGATCGGTACATTACGGATGAGAGTCCGGATGCTTATGAGCGTTTGGTGGAGCGGGTGTTAGCGGATCCTCGGTATGGGGAGCGGATGGCGCGGCATTGGTTTGATGTGATTCGCTATGCGGAGTCGAACGGATTTGAGACCAATCGCGTGCGTTATAACGCTTGGCCATTTCGCGATTATGTCATCGCTTCTTTTAACGCGGACAAGCCCTATGATCGTTTCGTCAGTGAGCAGATAGCAGGGGATGTGTTGGGAGAGGAGTTGGGAACAGGATTTCTGGTAGCTGGTCCGTTTGATTTGGTGAAGAGTCCCGACATTCAATTGACCTTGATGCAGCGACAGGACGAGTTAGCGGATTTGGTCAATACGACGGGAACTGCATTTCTGGGTTTGACGTTAGGCTGTGCGCGGTGTCACGATCACAAATTTGATCCGGTGACGCAGAAGGATTTTTATGCGTTGCAGGGCATGCTGGCGGGTGTTCAGTTTGCTGAGAGGCCGATTCGAGAGGCGCAGAGCGAGCAATCGCGGCATCGCATTGCGGAGTTGGAGTTGCAGGTTGAAGCGTTGGAGGGGCAGTTAGCCAAGTGGCGTGAGATTTCCAAGGAACGGATGGCTACGAAGAAAGTGCGGGAAGCCGTTGGGGCTAAGCGGAACGAGGAGAGTTTTGAACCTGTAAAGGCATTAGGGGTGCGGTTTACGATTTTGGCGTCTGGGGGCTCGCAGCCTTGTATCGACGAGTGGGAGGTGTTGCGGGAGGATGGGGTCAATGTTGCGGGTGCATCGCGTGGTGGGAAGGCGAGTGCATCGAGTACGTTACCGGGTTATGCGATTCACAAGTTGGAGCACATCAACGACGAGCAAGTCGGGAATGCGAGGAGTTGGATTTCCAATGAAGTCAACGGAGGTTGGGTCCGCATTGATTTTGCGGAGTCACAGATCATTCGATCGATGGTATGGGGACGGGATCGGATGGAGCAGTTTCGCGACCGTGTTGCAACTCAGTATGTGATTGAAGCGTTATTGGAGGATGGTAGTTGGAAGGAGATTGCATCTGGACGGGATCGTATCAGTGGGGGTGACGACCCGCAGGCTTGGTTGGGTGTATTTGAGGGGAGTGAAGGTCAGGAGGTCCGTTCGCTGGTAGCGAACCTGCAGGGCTTGCGCGGTGAGCTTGCGAAGATCGTGCAGGGGCCGACGGTATGGGTGGGGGTGTTTCAGCAGCCGGGGGTGATACATCGGTTGTATCGTGGTGATCCATTGATGCCACGAGAGGAAGTGATGCCAGGGGTGGTCGAGTCGCTCAGTGTTCAGATGCAGGGGCAGGGTGCTGAGCAGGGGCAGGGTGCTGTGCAGGGGCAGGGTGCTGTGCAGGGGCAGGGTGCTGAGCAGGGGCAGGTTGATTGGGAGTTTCTCGAAGCGAATCCGCGGGAGCGTTCGCGGCGTGAGATGTTGGCGCGGTGGTTGGTTTCTGAGTCGAATCCATTGACGGCCAGGGTGATGTCCAATCGGCTATGGCAGATGGTGTTTGGGGTAGGGATTGTAGAGACGCCGAGTGATTTTGGGGGGAATGGGGGGGAGCCGAAGCATCCGGAGTTGCTTGATTGGTTAGCGTCGGAGTTGATGGAAAGCGGTTGGTCGGTGAAGCATTTGCAT
The DNA here is from genome assembly GCA_044344575.1 of Pirellula sp. Lineage (GTDB taxonomy): Bacteria > Planctomycetota > Planctomycetia > Pirellulales > Pirellulaceae > JBKCUI01. The sequence continues at coordinate 8,995 of JBIJCS010000051.1, forward strand.
CGTCTGATGTTTCAATCCTTCGCGTTTCGTCAGGCATCATTGCCTCGCGGAGATGGGTTAGCGAAGGATGCGGATGGTCGGATGTTATGGAGATTTCCTCCGAGGCGTTTAGAGGCTGAGGCGATACGCGACAGCATGTTGACGGTCACTGGGGTGATGGATGGACGGATGGGCGGCCCTGGTTTTTACTTGCAGCGTGTCGAGCAGGACAACGTGTATCGTTATTTTCCGAAGGAGGAAGTAGGTCCAGCGGAGTATCGTCGGATGGTTTACTTGACGAGGATACGCCAGGAGCAGGATCCTGTGTTTGGGGCTTTTGATTGTCCGAGTGGCAATCAAGTGATTCCGAGGCGAGCGCGTTCGAATACGCCGTTGCAAGCGTTGAATTTGTTTAACAGTCCTTTTGTGATTCAGCAATCGAAGCACATGGTGGATCGATTGCAACGGGAGGGGAGTGCATTGGATGTCGAAGGCAAGATCTGCTTGGCGTTTCGATGGTTATTGGCTAGGGACGCGGATAGTCGGGAGATTGAATTATCGAGAGAATTTGTCGAGCGGGAGGGTTGGGAAGCTTTTTGTCGAGCGATGTTAAACACGAGTGAGTTCCTGTTTGTATTTTAGGGGCTCGGGTGCATTTTCCGAGGAAGGTAGTGGGGTGTGGTAATGGCGGATCGCGTGGAGGGTAGAGGGAAAGATGCGGCGACAGGGCGGTTGCAATCGCGTCGAGGATTTTTGACTGAGCGGTTGGGACGGATCAGTGGAATGTCGTTGGGTAGTTTAGCATTGGTAGACTTGTTAGGGCGGGATGGGGTTGCCAATGCGGGATTTGCCAATGAGGGAGATCGATCGCCGATTAGGCCGTTGATTGATGCAGCGAATCCGAATCGGGCGAGGCAGTCGCATTTTGAGCCGAAAGCCAAGCAGGTTTTAATGATTTTCTGTGCGGGGGCTTGTAGTCATCTCGACACGTTTGACTACAAACCGAGTTTGATCAAGCATCACGATCAACCGATGCCGGGATCTGAGAAGCTCATCACGTTTCAGGGTGGGCAGGGGACGTTGCAGAAGAGTCCTTGGGAGTTTCGACCGCGGGGGGAGTGTGGCAAGTGGATTTCGGATTTGGTGGGACAGGTCGGTGCGTTTGCCGATGAGATGTGTTTCATTCATTCTCTTACTGGTAAGACCAATACGCATGGTCCGGGAGAGAACTTCATGAACACGGGGTTCACCTTGGATGGTTTCCCGAGTATTGGTGCTTGGACGACCTATGCGTTGGGGAGTGAGAATGAGGAGTTGCCGGCTTATGTAGCGATTCCGGATCCGCGAGGGGTACCGCAGTCGAGTGGAAATTGTTGGAATCCCGGTTTTTTGCCAGCGGCGTTTCAGGGGACGGATTTTAATGCTTCGGCACCGATCCGCAATTTAGGTCGTCCGAGGGGAAGTAGTGTCGAATCGGATCGAGCGACGCGAGCGTTTCTGTCGGAACTGAATCGTCATCAGTTGGAGCGGTATCCTGGGGATACGGAGTTAGCGGCGAGGATATCGAGTTATGAGTTAGCAGCGAGGATGCAGATGTCGGTACCGCAGGTGGCGGATTTGAGTACGGAAGATGCAGCGACGTTGCGTGAGTATGGAGCGGACCAAGGTGGGACAGGCGTGTTGGATACGAAAGCTGGGTATGCGCGGAATTGCATCTTAGCGCGGAAGTTGTTAGAGCGAGGGGTGCGGTTTGTGCAGTTGTTCAATGGGGCATATCAGGTTGGAGGGGAGGGGACGAGCAATTGGGATGGGCACAAGGTGCTCAAGGATCAGTACACGGTGCATGGAGAGATTTTTGACCAGCCGACGGCGGCGTTGCTAAGGGATTTGAAGCGGCGTGGATTGTTGGAGCAGACGTTGGTTGTTTGGTGTACGGAGTTTGGGAGGATGCCGACGTTTCAGGCGGGAGCGAGGGGGCGGGATCATAATCCATCGGGCTTTACGGCTTGGATGGCTGGTGCTGGGGTGCGGGCACCTTACAGTTACGGTGGTACGGATGAGTTTGGATATAAGGCGGTGGAGAAGGTGGCGACCGTGTATGACTTTCACGCGACGATTTTGCATCTGCTGGGATTGGATCACGAGCGATTGAGTTTTTACCATAATGGGATTGAGAGGAGGTTAACGGATGTGCACGGGTCGGTGATTCGAGAGGTGTTGCGTTAATTTGGGAGGGCTAGAGGGACTAGCTTGAGGGAAAATCGTCGGATCGTGTGTGGAAGGCTTTAGGGGAATGCCGATGGAACGAGAGCGGTTGGGGGAGACTTGCTCGCGTGATGTCAACGTTGACAGGGCGGGGAGCGAAGTTGCGGATTAGCGCCCTGGAACGTAGGAAATTGCATGTACCCGGGAATCAGCTCACGAACCGAGGGATGGGAGCGAAGCAGATTGGGGGTACGTTTGGGGTGCCTGGATGCTTCGTTGTTAGGATTCGGGTGGGGTGGGGTAGCGTTGATTCGACTGTTGTTGCTTTGGGGAGTGATGCCAGCGGTTGTTATTGCGGTTGGAATGGTTTGGGGTGGTTTGGCGTTTGGACAGCAGCGCAGTGGCACGGCGGTTCATTTTTTAGGCAATGGTGTGGATCCCACGCAGGAGGGATCATCGGGGCGTGAGGCGAAGCTTGCTGCGGTTCGCAGCATACCGTATGGGCAGTTGACATCGGAAGCTGCGGCGCGGGTTCGTACGGTGGTGGATGATGCGAGTTATTTTCGGAGGATGCCTACGCAGTCGGTGGATTGCGACTTGGAGATGTATCAATTTTTGGTGAGGCATCCTGAAGTTGTAGTTAATCTTTGGGATTTGATGGGGATCACCAAGGTCAGTCTCAAGCGGACGGGGGAGTATCAATTAGTCGGCAACGACGGAGCTGGGACGACATGTAAGATGGATTTGATTTATGGCAGTGACACGTTGCACATTTATCAATCGCAGGGTGGGTATCAAGGGAGTATGTGGCCGAGGGAATTGAAAGGGCACTGTGTGGTTGTTCTTCACAATCGGCAGACGCAGTTGGCGGATGGACGTGCGGGTATGGTGGCTTGGATGGATGCATTTATGCGGTTAGAGAATGTCGGAGCGGACTTAGTGGTCAAGACGCTCGGACCGATGATGGGCAAGACAGCGGATCAGAATTTTGTGGAGTGTGCGAATTTTTTTTCGCAGATTGCCATGACCGCGAGGCTCAATCCGCAGGGGTTGCAGCAGGTGGCTGGGCGGCTGAAGGGTTTGTCCCCGGAGGTGCGCAGCGAGTTTATCAGAACGGCGGCGGAGTCGTCGATGCGGCAGGGGAAGGTGATTGGAGTTCAGCAAGCGTTAACGCAGGGGATTGCGACATCGACGCGCCGGATGGTCAGCAAGCGGAGTGGAGCTGATCCCAAGTTAGAGGGTTTTGACGAGGTAGTGGTGGGGGAATCGCCAACCATTCACATGTTGACGAACGAAGGTGAGTTTGATCCCAAGCCATAAGTTCCGTATTGCTTGTGGAATTAGAGAATTTGGGAACCAGGGGTTGGAAAATTGCATCCAAACCGACTGTCTGAATTAGAATAGGGGGACTTGTTGCCCTTGGGAGGGAGAGGCGGGTGAGGAGAAAGTGATTTCTTTGGTCCGAAGAAAACTCCCCAGGCGAAGAGAAAAGCGTTAAAATGACGATCCTTTGAGAGTCCGGAATCCTATGTTGGTTGTCTGCACGTCTGTTCTTTAGTAATTTTTCTTATTGGGTTCTCTATGGCTTCTGGTCCCTCGGACGAAAATGTCGAACAAACCAAGCGGCAGATTCGTGACTTAGTCAATCAAGTCACGGAGTTATCGAAATCTGACGTTGATGCTTCGGAGTTTTATCCATCGGTTTTGCAGCGGGTGGTAAGTGCGTTGGCGGCACCTGGGGGAGCGATTTGGTTGTTGGATGGGGAGAGTGGATTACGGTTGGCGCATCAGATTGACATTGCGCCTCATTTGGTCGATGCGCGGAATGAGGAGGCGATTCAGCACGGTCGGTTGTTGGGGCGTTTGATTCAGAACGGCAAGGCGGAGTTGGTACCGCCGATGTCGGGATCTGCGGAGACGGGGGAAGCGAATCCGACGAAGTATTTGTTGGTGACTTCTCCGTTGGTATCTTCGAAGGGACCGGTGGGATTACTGGAGGTGTTCCAGCGGGGGCAGACGCCTCCGGAGGCGCAGCGTGGTTATTTGCGATTTGTGGAGCACATGGCCAAGTTGATCGGTGATTGGATCAAGGGTCACACGTTGCAGGAGGTATCGACGCGGCAGGAGTTATGGCAGCAGTCGGATCAGTTTGCGCGGTTGGTGCATGACAATTTGGATCTCAAAGACACAGCATTTACGATTGCGAATGAAGGTCGTCGTTTGATTGATTGCGACCGGGTATCGGTAGCGATGCTCAAGGGTGGCAAGGCGAAAGTGGTGGCGATATCGGGTCAGGATTCGATTGAGACGCGGTCGAACAATGTGCAGGCGTTGGGGAATTTAGCGACTCGGGTGATCCATAGTGGGGAGCCGTTGTGGTACGACGGTTCGACCGAGGACTTGCCTCCTCAGTTGGAAGAGGCGATCGAGGATTACGTTGATTTATCGCATGGTCGCACGGTCGCGGTGTTACCGATTCGGCAACCTGAAAGGAAGCTTGAGGGGGACATTCTTGCGGAGCGTAACGAGACGAACGAGGCGCGGGTGCGGCGAGAGATCATCGGTGCATTGATTGTCGAGCAGATTGAAACGCAGCTTTCGCGAGAGACGCTTGAGGGGCGAGTGGACTTGGTCTACGAGCATGCTGCGCGAGCGTTATCGAATTCGATGGATCACAGCAACATCTTGTTCATGCCGCTGTGGCGGTTTTTGGATCGATGTTTGTGGATGTTCCGTGGATCGGCGTTACCTAGGACATTATCGATTCTCGGGTTGATTGGTGCTGCGTTGGCTTCGATGTTTATCATTCCGATGGATTTCGACTTGCAAGGCAATGGCAAGCTCAAGCCGACGGTTGAGCGTCAGGTATTTGCGCATGCGGATGGTGAAGTCGAGCAGGTGTATATCAAGCACGGCGACACGGTGGCGGAGAATCAGCCGTTGGTCAAGCTCAAGAACAACGAGTTGGAGCAGCAGATTCAGACAACGCGCGGACAGTACAAGCAATCGTTGCAACAGGCTTATGAGTTGAAGCGTCAGCTCAATAGTTCAACGACACTGACGGAGGCGGAGCGGATCAGATTGCAACAGGACTACAACCAAGCGGAGCAGGAGGCAGTCAATCGCAATGCCGAATTGAACTTGTTGGTTGAGCGGCAATCGAAGCTACAGCGGTTGAGTCCTATCAACGGCTTGATCACCACTTGGGATGTTGAGAAGGTTCTCAATGCGAGACCTGTGGTAACGGGTCAAGTTTTGATGTCGGTTGCGGATCCAGAGG